>NZ_JAIUKC010000054.1:0-54223 GCF_020177435.1 Saccharopolyspora sp. 7B
TCCCCCGCCAGCACCCCGGTGGCCCCGGCGAGCCGGTCGATCGCGCTGCGCAGCTTCGGCCCGTTGCCGTCGGCCGCCGTCGCCGCCCGGTGCAGCAGCGCACCGAGGTCGCCCTGCTCGTCGAGCCCGTCCGGACCGAGCGCGGTGAGCACGGTGTCCAGCGACGACATCAGTTCGTCCCAGCGGATCGGCGCGTGCGCGCGTGCGGCGGGGATCACGCCGCCGTCGGCGAGCCGGGGCCCACCGGTGTACCCGGGGCCGAGTTCGACGAACCGGTCGCTGATCAGCTGCGGGCTCAGCACGTAGGCGTGCGCGTCGGCCGGCACCGGCACGTCCGGGCGGATCCGCATCCGCACCCGCACGACCGGCCCGCGCGGTGACACGTCCTCGACCAGTCCGACGGGCACGCCCAGCACCTGCACCGCGCTGCCCGGGTAGATGCCGTCGACGGTGGCGAAGTCGGCGGACACGACGCGCGCCGGTTCGGGCCGCAGCAGCGCGTACCAGCCGCCGACCAGCAGCAGCGCGGCGGTGCAGCCGAGGGCGATCGCGCGGGTCGTCCGGCTCATCGGCACCCCTCCAGCAGTCCGGCCAGGCACAGCAGGTTGTCCGGCAGCGGCCCGGCGGGCCCGGCGACGTCGCCCCAGCTGCCGTTGCCGGTGGCGTTGGCCAGCGATCTTCCGGCGGGCCCGAGGGTGGCGATGGTGGTGGCGATGGCCTGCTCGTCGCGGTGCAGCGCGGCGGTGATCTCCCGCAGGTCGCCCAGCAACGGCCCGAGCTTGGCGGAGTTCGCGCCGAGGAACTCGTCGAGCCGGGCGCTGAGCGCGTCCACGTCGTCGATGAGCCGCAGCACCACGTCCCGGCGTTCGGTGAGGGTGCGCACGACCAGGTCGGCGTCGCCGAGCAGCCGCACCAGCACGTCCTGCTGGCGCACCAGCGCGTCGGTGGTGCCGCGCGCGCCGTCGAGGAGCGCGTCGAGCTGCTCGTCGTGCCGGTCGACGAGCGCCGCGGCCCCGGCGATCCCGTCCAGCGCGCGGCCCACCAGCTCCGGGTCGTCCGGCATCGCCTCGCCCGCGGTGCGCATCATCTCGCGCAGCGCACCCAGGTCCAGCTCCTCGGCGATGCCGGTGGCGGCGGCGCCGAGCTCGTCGAGGCTGTACGGCACCCGGGTGCGGTCGAGCGGGATCACCGCCCCGGCGTCGATCCGCCCCGCGCCGGCCGGTTCGACGGCCAGGTAGCGGGCGCCCATCACGGTCGCCAGCCGCACCGAGGCGGAGGTGGCGGTACCGAGCCGCTGCCCCGCGTCCAGCCGGAACACCACCCGCACCCGGTCCCCGGCGAGCTCCAGCCCGGTGACCCGGCCGGCGGGCACCCCGGCCACGTGCACCTGGGCGTCGGCGGTCAGCCCGGCGGCGTTGGCGAATTCGGCGGTGTACTCCCGGGTCCGCCACAGGAACGACAGCTGCGGCACCGCGATCACGCCGCCCAGCACGAGCAGCAGCACCAGGATGCCCGCCCCGCCGGTGACGAGCGGATCGTCCCGCCACGCCGATCGCCGCCTCATCGGCACACCTCCGAGTGCGGGCCGCCGCCGAGGTCGACCTGCGCCCCGGCGACCGACAACCGCAGGTTGCAGACGTAGATGTTGACCCAGCTGCCGTGGTCCAGCGTCCGGTTCAACCGGGTCACCAGCTCCGGCAGCCCCTGCACGGCGGTGTCGAACCGGTGCTGCTCGGCGACCCAGCCGCGGGACAGCTCGCCGAGCGCGTCCACGTCGCGGGTCAGGCCAGGGGTGATCCGGCCCATCGAACCGCGCACCGAGTTCGCCAGTGCCCCGCCCGCGTCGAGGGCCCCGGCGATGCGCTCCCGGTCCGCGGCGACCGCCGAGGTCAGGTCGCCGAGCCTGCCGATGAGGGCGTGCAGCTCGGCGCGGTGCTCGCCGGTGGTGTGCAGCACCGCGTTCAGGTTGCCCAGCACCTCGCCGACGACCTGGTCCCGCTCGGCGAGCCCGGCGGTCACCGACACCACCCGCTCCAGCAACCCGGTGAGGGTGCCGGCTTCGCCTTGGAACACCGCGATCAGCTGGTGCGCGAGGCGGTTCGCCTGCCGCGGGTCGAGCGCGTCGAACAGCGGCCGGAACCCGTTCATCAGCGCGGTGAGCTCCAAGGCGGGGCGGGTCCGCTCCAGCGGGATCGTGGCCCCGGCGGGGAGTTCCGGCCCGCCGCGCGCGGTGGAGTCGAGGGCCAGGTACCGGCCGCCGAGCAGGTCTGCGTAGCGGACGGCGGCGCGGGTGTCGGCGGGCAGCGGCTGCTCGGCGAGGACGTCGAAGTCCACCACGGCGGTCCCGTCCCGCAGCCGCACGCCGGTGACGGCGCCGACGCGGACCCCGGCGATGCGGACCTCGCTGCCCGTCCGCACGCCCTGGGCGTCGGTGAACTCGGCGCGGTAGGCGCGGGTGGCGCCACCCAGCGGGTGGTTCAGCGTGTTGACCACCAGCACCGCGCACAGCACGGCGACCAGGGCGAAGGCGGTGAACTTGGCGGCGGTGGCGGCGAGCCTCATGGCAGCACCACCTGCGTGCCGCGCAGCACCGGGCCTGCCAGCAGACCGACCAGCTCCGGCCCACCGTCCGATGTGGACTCGACGGGGAACGCCTCCCGCAGCGCGGCCTTCTCCGCGGCGGATCCGACCGGGCCGACCGCTCCCCCGGCCGCGGCCGGTGCCTGGCAGCCCGGCCCGTCCAGCCCCGGGTAGCGCGGGCAGTCCGCCGCGTCGTACGGGTACGGGTCGTCCAGCGTCACCGGCGCGCGGATCTGGAAGCGCCCGTCGACGAAGGTGCGGCTCGCGTTCGCGGTGAACTCCCGCAGCTCGTGCAGCGTCGCGGTGATCCCATCCGCGTTCCCGCCGAGCACCGCCGAGACCGGTTCCGCGGTGCGCACCACCCGCACGGCGCGCGCCCCGTTCTCGTCCAGGAACCGCTGGGACCGCTCGGTGAGCTCGGCGCCCGCGTCGAGCAGTTCGGTCAGGTTCTCCCGCTGCGCCACCACAGCCCGGGACAGCGCCACCGCGTCGTCGACGGTGGCCAGCAGGTCCGGGGCCGCGGTGGCGAGCTGGTCGGCGAGCCCCGCGACCTCGCCGATCCGGCCGGCGGTGCGGGCCGGGTCGATCCGCCCGGTCAGCTCGTGCAGCCCGTCGATCGTCTCGCCGAGCGCGGCGCCGCGGCCGCGCAGCGCGTCGGCCACGGTCCCCAGCGCCACCTGCAGCTCGGCGGGCCGCAGCGAGTCCAGCAGCGCGAACATCCGGGTGTAGGCCGCGTAGATGCGCACCGCCTCCGGCCCCGCGTCGGCTTCGACCCGGTCGCCCGCCGCCAGCCGGGGCCCGGTGGCGTCCGGCGCGGCGAGCTCCACGTACTGGTCGCCGAACAGCGTCTTCGGCAGCACTCGCACCCGCACCGCGGCCGGGACTGCGGCGAGCGCGGCGGGATCCATCCGCAGCACCAGCCGCGCACCGGCGGCGTCCGGCACCACCTCGGCGAGCGCGCCGACCACCACCCCGCGGTAGCGCACCGCGGACCCCTCCCGCACCGGTCCGGCCACGGCGGGCACGCTCGCGTGCACCAGCGGCGCCTGCCGGAACGCCCCCGCACCGCCGAGGACCGCGAGCACCGCCGCGCCCAGCACCAGCAGCACCCCGCCGAGACCGCGCACCGCCAGCGCGCTCCGGCCCACCCCGCCGCGGGACAGGTCCACCATCAGCGCACCCCCAGCGCGGGGAGGCTGGGGCTCAGGCCCCAGAACAGCAGGGTCAGCACCATGTCGGTGAAGGTGATCGCCACGATGCTCGCCCGCAGCGCCCGCCCGGCGGCGCGGCCGACGCCTTCCGGGCCTCCGGTGGCGTAGTAGCCGTAGAAGCAGTGCACCAGCGTCACCACCATCGCGAACACCACCGCCTTCGCCAGCGACAGCGCCACGTCCGACGGGCTCAGCAGCAGCTGGAAGTAGAAGTCGTAGGTGCCCCCGGACTGCCCCTGCACCACGACCACCGCGACCCGGGTCGCGAGGTAGGAGGCGAACAGGCCCACCAGGTACAGCGGGACCACCGAGATGAACGCCGCCGCCATCCGGGTGCTGACCAGGAACGGCAGCGAGCGCACCGCCATCGACTCCAGCGCGTCGATCTCGTCGGAGATCCGCATCGCGCCGAGCTGCGCGGTGAACCCGGTGCCGACCTTCGCCGCCAGCGCCACGCCCGCGACCAGCGGCGCCAGCTCCCGGGTGTTCACCATCGCCGACATCAGCCCGGACATCGGCGTCAGGCCGATCAGGTCGAGCCCCCGGTAGCCCTCCAGCCCCACCTGAGTGCTGGCCACGAAGGACATCGCGAAGATCACGCCGATGGTGCCGCCCCCGGCGAACAGCGACGCCGAGCCGAAGCTGATCTCCGCGACCTGCCGCGCCACGTGCCTGCGGTAGTGCACCAGCACCCGCGGCACCGCCAGCACGGCCCGGACGTGGAAGGTGGCCTGCACCCCGAACGCGACCAACAGGTCGCCCAGCCCGCGCCACCGCCGGGCGGAACCGCGCCGCACCGCGCGGACCAGCGGACCGGCCATCAGAACTCGCCCTTCGGCGGGAGCAGCAGCGGGTGCAGCTCGGTGAGCACCGTGTTCGCCACGAACACCAGCACGAACGCCATCACCACGGCCTCGTTCACCGCGTCGCCGAGCCCGCTGGGGCCGCCGCGGGCGGTGAGCCCCTTGAACGCCGAGACCAGCGCGGCCAGCACCGCGAACACCCCGGCCTTCACCTCGGCGACCAGGAACCCGCCCGGGTCGGAGTAGGCGGTCAGCGTCGCGAGGAACCCGCCGGAGGAACCGCCGAGCAGCACGTGCACGAACAGCGTCGCGCCGATCCCGACGGCCATCACCACGCCGTTGAGCAGCACCGTCACCACGACCGCGGCGAGCACCCTGGGCACCACCAGCCGTTCCACCGTGGACAGGCCCATGACCTCCATGGCCTCGGTCTCCTCGCGCAGCTTGCGCGAGCCGAGGTCGGCGCAGATCGCCGAACCACCCACCCCGGAGATCATCAGCGCGCACACCAGCGGCGCGGCCTGGCCCACCACCACGAACGCGACCACCGCGCCCGCGTAGCCCTCGGCGCCGAGCTGCCCGGCCAGCGAACCGATGTTCACCGCCACCAGCACGCCTAACGGGATCGTCATCAGCACCGCGGGCAGCGCGCTCACCGCGGCGAGGAACCAGCACTGCTCCAGGCATTCCCGCCAGGCCAGCCGCCGGCCCAGCACCGCCCGCACCCCGGCGCGCGCGGTGCGCGCGGCGAACACCACCAGCAGACCCGCCTGCGCGGCCGCGTCCGCGACCGGCCCCCGGGCGGGCGGTGTCTCCAGGGCCATCGTCGGCTCCCTCCGCAGTGCGTCGCACCACTAGAACGAGTGTTGCGTAGCATGCGTTACGGAACAAGTGTTTCGTCTTCCTGGGGAGGAACCGCCGTGGCCAAGAGGATCCGCGACCCGAAGGCGCGCGAGCACATCGTGGCGGCGGCGCGGCGGCTGCTCGCCGAGCGCGGTCTCACCGCCACCACCGTGCGCGCGGTGGCCGCCGAGGCCGAGGTCTCCACCGGCTCGGTCACGCACTACTTCGAGGACAAGGCCGAGCTGATCGGCGCGGCCCTGCGGTTCAACGGCGCGATCGCCGCGGAGCGCGTCGTGGCGGCCGTCGGCGACCGGCGCGGGCTGGACGCGGTGCAGCGCGCCACCCAGGGACTGCTGCCGGTGGACGAGGAACGGCTCACCTGCTGGCGGGTGTGGCTGGCGCTGTGGTCGCACCAGCCGGACGACCCGGCGGGCGGTTTCGGCGCGGGCTACCAGGTGTGGCGTTCGCTGCTGCGCCGCCACCTCACCGAGGCGGTGGCCGGCGGGGAACTGCCCGACGGCCTGGACCTGCCGCACGAGATCAGCGTGCTGGGCACCCTGGTGGTCGGCACCGGTCTGCTGGCGGGTTCGGACCTGTCCACCCGCGACCAGCTGCGCAGGCGGGCGCGGCGCATCTTCAACGAGCACTTCGCCCGGCTGGCGCAGCAGAACTCCGCCGTCTGACGCGGGACCTACCGGCGCCGCACCGGGCGCACGCCGCGCGGCCTGCGCACCGGCTCGGGCTCCGCGGGGGCCTCGCCGGAGCGGTCCTGCCCGATCTCGTCGGCGAGCTCCTCGTCGTCGCCGTCCTCCCGCCGGGCGGACCCGCCGTCGTCGTCCGCGGATCCGTCGTCGTCCGCGGACTCGCCCTGCTCCTGCGCCACGGCGTCCTCGTGGCTGCGGACCACCTCGCCGTCCCGGATCTCGCCGCGCCAGCCCTCGACCTCGTCCTGCTCCAGCACGGTGCGCGTCATCAGGTGCCGCTGCACGTGCTTGAAGTCCGAGCGCGCCCGGCGGCCCTGCGCCCGCCACAGGTTCGCCGTCTTCTCGAAGAAACCCTGCGGGTGGTACTCGAGGACGAGCAGGATGCGGGTCAGCGTCGGGCCGAGCTCGTGGAAGGTCACCGTGCCGTCCACCGACCCCTTCGACCCGGTCGAGTGCCACACGATCCGGCTGTCGGGCACCTGCTCCTGGATGGTGGAGCGCCAGCTGCGGTGCGACAGGAAGATCTGCGCCCGCCAGTCGAGCTCCTCGTCGGACTCCTGCTGGACGCTCTCGACCTTGCAGGTGAAGCTCGGGAAGTCCTCGAAGCGGGTCCACTGGTCGTAGGCCACCCGCAGCGGCAGGCCGACGTCGCACTGCTCGACGATGTTGACGACCTTCGCCGAGCTGCCGCCGCCACCGCCGCCGCCGGAGCCTCCCCCACCCGCCGAGTCCCCACCGGCCGCGCCGGAGATCCCGCCGCCGGTGACCGCCGCCAGCAGGCCGGAGCCACCGCCCTCGTCGTCCCGCGCGTAGTCGGTGAGCCTGCCGACGAGTCCTTCCGCCCGTTCGCCGAGCCCGGACACCGCGCGCTCCGCGAGCGCCGACAGCAGGTCGCGCACCGCGTCGCGCAGGTGGTCCCACGGAAGTCCGCGCGCGGCACCGCCGCCGGAGTCGTCCCGCTGCTCAGCCATCGTCCTCACCTCGCGTCGAGCGGTCGCCGCCGCGCCGCGGCGAGGGACGGCCGGCCGGGCGGGCGCCGCGCGAACGGGGTCCCGGACGGCTGCGGGCGGGGTCCTCGCCGCGCGGGCGCCGACCCGCCTCCGCCGGTTCCGCCGGGGCTTCGTCTTCGAGGTCCGCCGCGCCCTCTCCCCGCAGTCCGGCGGCCCGTTCGGTCAGCGCGTCGCCCCAGGAGTCGATCCGCCGGGACGCCGCGGCGCCGGCCGCGGTCTTGGCCGCGTCGACCAGCCGCGCCCGCAGGTCACCGGTGAGCGCTTCCGACCCGCTGACCGAGCTCAGGCCCTGCTTGAGCAGTTCGGTGGGATCGGTGGGCAACTTCTTGCCCGCCAGCAGACCGCCGACCACGATCGCCAGCTTCATCTTCCGCGTGCGGCCCAGCAGGTAGCCGACGGCCACCGCGGCTGCGATGCGAGATTTCATGGTGGACCTCCCAGCGACAGGCGACCGCGGATGCTCCGCCGCCGGATGCCGGTCGAGGGCGTCGAGATGCTCGGAGTGCACGCCGGTCCGCTCGGGAGCGACGGGTGCTGCCGCCCACGCTACGCCCCGGGACCTGCGACGACAGGGTCGACCGGACCTGCCGCCGGAGCGTCGGGATCAGCTGCCGGCGTGGAAGGTGAACCGGACCTTGCCCACCCAGATCTCGTCGCCATCGGCGAGCACCGCCCGATCCACCACCTGCCGGTTCAGGTAGGTGCCGTTGAGCGACCCGGCGTCCTGGATGGCGAAGTTCTCGCCGTCGCGGCGGATCTCGGTGTGGTAGCGCGACACGGTCACGTCGCCGAGCACGATGTCGCAGTCACGGTGCCTGCCGAGGACCGTGGTGTCCCGCTCCAGCGGGAACACCGCGCCCTGGTCCGGGCCGCGGGAGATCACCAGCGCCGCCACCCCCGTGCGGGGGCGCGGCGGTGCCACCGCGGCGGAACCCGCTTCGTCGGCTCGCGGTGCGGGAACGCCGACGGCGCGCTCGTCCTGCTGGGTCGGAACCGCTTCCCGGGCTGCCGGGGCCTCGGTACCGGGGCGGTAGGTGCCGAACGGGGATCGGATCATCGTAGTTCTCCTTGCGCGGACCACTCAGCTCGTGCATTTCCCACTGTGGCCCCGGATCCCCGGGGCGCGACCGGGCCCTAGGTCCCGAACCCGTCGTGTCCTCCGGCACACGGCGTCACCGGCCGACCCCGCACCGCGTCCGGCCGGGTGACCCACCGCACCGGGATCGGCACTCCGCGCCACTCCCACCGGTTCACCGGAGGCGCGTCCGGCGCAGCAAACCGTTCACCGGCGAGCCGCTCGGAGCCCGGCGCCCGCGACCCCGGGACAGGGAAAAGGGGGCCGGTCTGCCGCCCCGACCACGGCAGACCGGCCCCCGCCGGCGTTCCCCGCTGAAGTACCGCCTCGTCCGGCCCTAAGCGGGGTGCGCCTCGCTCACGTGCAGCGGGGTCCCCTGCATGCACGTGGTGGGCGCGCCGGGGTCCGGCCGGCCGCGCACCACCAGGTGCGCACCGGGTTTCACCACCGACGGATCGCCGCCGACCAGCAGGTACGGCGAACGGCCTTGGCCGGGGAGCAGGAAGCAGCGCGGCTCCACGCCCGCCTGCACCCGGCCGGTCACGGTGATCTGCTCGGCACCGGGATCGGCGATCGCGGGCGCGGCCGCCCCCGCCATGCCCAGGACGGACACGAGCAGCATCCCTGTCGTTACCCACCGCGACGTCGTCATGGCGCCCATTGCACAAGGAACTCCCCGGGATCGCCACTCGAAGGCCCCGCAGAAGTTAAACCGAGCGCTCGCTCTACTATTCCGGTCATGACGTCGCACTCTCCCCCGGTTCCCGGGAAGGCCGCGGTCGCGGTCGAGCCCGCGTGGCTGCGCTACGGATCCGCGATCGGCCTGCCGGTGGTGGGCGGTGCGCTCGGCTGGCTGCTGGCGCTCGCGGCGGACTGGATCGCCGGCCTGCCATGGGCGCCGTTCCAAGGGGTGTTCGAGCTGGTGTCCTCGCTGCCGCAACCGCACGGCACGCTGGGCGTCGCCGGGCTCGGCGTGCTCGCCGGACTCGGGTTCCTGTCGCTGATGATCGGCGACCGGCTCCGGGTCTCGGTGTCCGCGGAGCAGATCGAGCTGCGCCGCGGGCTGCGCGACGTCTCCACCGTGCCCGGCTCGCGCGTGTCGGCGGCGCTGCTCGACCACGGCGCGCTGGTGCTGCTGGACGCGGTGGGCGACGAACCGGCCAGGGCCCGCACCGACATCACCGCGGGCGCGCTGCGCACCGCGTTCCGCGCGCACGGCTACCGGTGGCTCGACGCCGATCCGCACGCGGGCGAGTTCGAGCTGTGGGTCCCGGACACGCCGGAGGTCGGCCCGCGCGCCGACGCACTGCTCCGGGCCCGCGCCCACGCGCGGAAGAAGGGCCACCACGCCGAGACCGACAAGTTGCGCGACGCGCTGGTCCGCGCCGGATACCTGGTGCGCGACGAGAAGAAGCAGCAGTACTGGCGGAAGCGTCCGCAGCGGGACGAGGACTGATGCGCACCGTCGACCCGGTCCGCTACGCCGCCCGCCGCCGGAACATCGTCGAGGCGGCGGGCGGCTGCTTCGCGCGCAAGGGCTTCGACCGCACCACGACCGCGGACATCTGCGCGGCGGCGGGGATCAGCTCCGGCAGCCTGTTCCACTACTTCCCGAACAAGCGCGCGGTGTTCCTGGCGATCTTCGAGCAGGACGGCCGGGACAACGCCGAGCAGCTGGCGCTCGCCGTGGCCGACGCGGACCCGTGGGCGGGGCTGCTCGGGCTGGTCGACCACCTGGTGCGCCCGCTGGCCGATCCGGACTCGGCGGGGCTGGTGGTGGAGCTGATCGCGCAGGCCGGGCGGGACCCGGAGCTGGCCGAGCTGGTCGTGGGCAACGACCGCGAGCTGCGCGCGGGCATCGCGGCCCTGCTGTCCCGGGCGGCGGAGCAGGGCCGGATCGACGACCAGGTCGATCCCGCGCAGGCCGCGCACTGGGTGCTGGGCCTGACCGACGCGCTGTTCTCCCGGGCCGGGATCGACCGCGACTTCGACCCGCTGGCCGAACTCCCCACGCTCCGGACCATCCTCGCCCGCTACCTCGGCGCGGCGGAACGGATCGGCTGATCCTCCCGGCGGCGAAGCCGCCGAGGGCGCCGGCGGTGCGATGAACTCGCGGCTCGAACCCGGTCGCGGCGATCCGCGGCCGTGATCCTGCGGCCCGCAGCGTCCACGGACGGCCCGGCGATCACCGGCATCGGCGCGCGGGGTTGCACATGCCGCAGCGGCATGTGGTCCGGTGGAACCACGTCCCGAATCCCGCGGAAAGGTCCCTGCACCATGCATTCGTCGTTCACCCCGCCCCGCCAGGTCAAGATCGGCGACGCGGCGGCCTTCGCCGGCACCACGCCGCGGGCGATCCGCCACTACCACGAGATCGGCCTGCTGCCCGAGCCGGAGCGGGGCGGCGACGACCGCCGCCGCTACGGCTACGAGGACATGATCCGCCTGCTGTGGATCCGCAAGATGGCCGACGCGGGGATCGCCCTGGACGACATCCGCGACGCCTTCGCCACGGGCGCGGAGGACTCCGCCGGTGCGGACGGCGGGGAGGGGATCGCGGACGTCCTGGAGCAGCTGGCGGGGACCCTCGCCGCGCAGGAGGCGGAGCTGCGGCGGCAACGGGCCGCCGTGCAGCGGATGCGCGCCGAAGGCAGCCGGCTGGGCCTGCTCTCCGACTTCGTCACCGAACGGCTGGCGGGCCTGCCCGAGGACTCCCTTCGCCAGGAGGACCTGGACGCGCTGCTGGTCACCGAGCGGATCTTCGGCCCGCTCGGCGCTGCCGTCCAGGCCACCCGCTTCCTCGCGCTGGCCGCGGATCCCGCGCTGCGGGAGGCCACCGACCGCATCGACGCCGCCGAGGAGGCGTTGGACGACGGGGTCGCCGTCGACGATCCGCGGGTGGCCCGGGTGGCCGCCGAGCGGCACGCCTTCGAGAACGCCCTGCAGGCCGCCATCGAGGAATCCGGCCTGGACGAGGACGAGGACGCCCTCTTCGACACCTGGGACGCCGAACATCCGGCAGACGAAGGCGAGGACGAGGACTCCACCGGCACCCCGACCCCCACGAGCGCGCTCGAAGCCATGGGCAAGATGCCCTACGACTTCTCCCCCGCCCGCCTCCGCTGCGCAGAACTCGCCACAGCCCTAGCCACCCAGAACTCCCCAACGCCCTGACCGCCAGGTCTTGCCCGTCCTGGCAGCGGCGAAGCCGCTGAGCAGCGACCACGTACGCAGCCGGACCACCCGCGGGTTCTCAGTGGGCCCCTCGCGAGGACAGCGTTTTCTCATGTGGCGGAGCCACCTGTGAAAACGATCCCGCAGCGAGGGGCGCACTGAGGTTCCGCCACCCCACCACCAATGCAAGGTGACGCCGGGAAGATCACCCCTCGAAGAGCCGACCTCGGTGGACCTTGTGCTGGGCTGCTTGGGCGAGGGGCCGCAGCACCAGCTGGTCGATGTTGACGTGCAGCGGCTGCGCCACCGCCATCGCGATGACCCCGGCGACGTCCTCGGCGGTCAGCGGCCGGTCCACGTCGGCGTACACGGCGGCGGCCTTGTCGGAGTCGCCCCGGAAGCGGTTGAGGGAGAACTCGTCGGTGTGCACCATGCCGGGCTGGATCTCGATGACCCGCACCGGCTGCCCGGCGAGCTCCAGCCGCAGCGTCTCGGTGAGCGCGTGCTGCCCGTGCTTGGCGGCGCTGTAGCCGGCCCCGCCCTCGTAGTTGACGAAGGCGGCGGTGGAGGTGAGGTTGACGATGGTGCCGCCACTCCCGGCGCGCAGCAGCGGCAGCAGCGCCTGCGTGACGTGCAGGGTGCCGAGCACGTTGACCTCGTACATGCGCTGCCAGTCCGCGGGGTCGCCGCCCTCGACGGAGTCGGATCCCCAGGCGCCGCCCGCGTTGTTGAGCAGCACGTCGCAGGCGTCGAGCTCCGCGGCGAAGGTGGCCACCGAGTCCCGGTCGGTGACGTCGAGCGGCAGCGCGCGGCCACCGATCTCCTCGGCGAGCGCGGCCAGGCGGTCCTGCCTGCGCGCGGCCACCACGACGTGGAACCCGTCGGCGGCCAGGCGGCGGGCGGTCGCCGCGCCGATCCCGCTGCTGGCTCCGGTCACCACGGCGGTCTGCATCACACGATCTCCCCTGCTCGAAGCCGATCTCGGACCAACCCTAGGAAACGGCGCCGCGCGGTGGCACAGCGGGCCTCGGGGTCCGATTCTTCCCAATGACCCACTTCCGCGCTCCCGGTCGGCTACCGTGAGTAGCGTCCCGACCATCCACGGCGAGTTCCGCGCACCACCCGCCGTCGACCTACGCGAGGTGAGGCCGGCCGTGCTCTACGGCATCGACATCTCCCACCACCAGGGCGCGTTCGACCTGGGCCGCACGCGGGCCGAAGGGTTCGACTTCGCCTTCCTGAAAGCGACCGAGGGGAGTTCCTTCGTCGACAGCAGGTTCGGCGCCAACCTCGCCAACGCGCGGGCCGCCGGGCTGCTCACCGCCGCCTACCACTACCAGCGCGCCGACTCGAGCGCCGCTTCCCAGGCCGGGCACATCATCAACACGGTGCCCGCCGACGTCCCGGTGATCCTGGACGTGGAGGACGGCGGGGGCGGCGCCGACCTGACGCGCGACATCATCGGCCGGTTGCTGGCCGCCGGGTACCGGTCGCCGCTGCTGTACCTGCCGCGCTGGTACTGGGAGCAGATCGGGTCGCCGTCGCTGGCCGGGCTACCACCGCTGTGGTACTCGCGCTACGCCAGCAACGAGGGCGGCTACGCCAGCGAGATCTACGAGCGGTACCGGGACTTCTACGACGCGCAGTGGGGCGGCTACGGCGGCCTCGGCGTCGCGGTGCTGCAGTTCACCAGTTCCGCCACCGTCGCCGGGCACCGGCCCGTCGACGCGAACGCGTTCCGCGGCACCCGCGAAGAGCTCGCGGGGCTGCTCAGCTCAGCTAACCCGGAGGACGACTTGACTCCTGAACAGGCGCAGAAGCTCAACGAGATCCACCACGAGCTGTTCGGTCCGCGCGGACCGCAGGGCCAGATCGTGGGGTGGGGAACCGAAGCGGGCAACCACACCGCCATCGGGCTGCTGGTGCACATGTTCAACGCGCTGCTGGGCCCGCGACCGTCGCGGGTCCCCGGCGCCGAGCACATCCAGGTGCCCGCGGTGGACGCGATCCGGGACACCAACGGGGTGGTGTACCAGCTCCCGGCGATGATCAACGCCGGTGCCACGGGTGATCCGCAGGCGGTGGCGGAGGCGTTGCGCCCGGTGGTCTCGGAGGTCGCGGGTCCGGCGATCCGCGAGTCGGTGACCGAGGTGTTCGGGGCGGACGACCCGGCCCGCACCGAGGCGCTGGTGCTGGCGATCTCCACCAAGCTCGCCGCCCGGCAGGCCGCGCCGCAGCAGATCCCGGCGCAGGGCCCGCCGCCGCAGGCCCCGGCCCAGCAGCCCCCGGCGCAGTGATCTCCGCGCCGCGCCCGTCGGGTGGCGCGGCGGCGAGAACGACGACGGCCCACCTCCCCGATACCCGGGGTGGTGGGCCGTTCGCCGTGCCCGAGCCCTACTCGTCGTCGTCACCCGAGTCGAGCGGCCGGATGTCGTTGCGGTCGTCCGAGCTCGGCACGTCCCCGGGCAGCGACACCGTGCGCGGCAGGAGTCCCGGGGTCCAGTCGCCCCAGTGCGTCTCCTCGTGCACCTGCATCGCGGATTCCGCGGGCAGCGCGCCCGGCTCGTACGGGTCCACCGCGTACAGCGAACCCCAGTCCCGGTAGAGGTCGTTCTTCAGGTACGTTGGCAGTTCCCGCATGCTGGCGGCCACGTTGAGCCAGCCGAACGGCCCGCCCGCGTCCGGCGAGGACCAGCCCTGGCCGGTGGCCCGCACGGTCTCCCCACCCGCGACCCGGAACCGCGGCATCTCGGCGATGCCGTGGTGCAGCCCGGAGATCTGCAGGCACGGGTGCACCAGGGTGGCGGGCCACTCCACGTAGGCGGGGCTGTCGCCGACCACGTCGGTCATGTTCGTCAGCTGCGGGGCGCGCGGGGCGCTGACCGCCTGCCAGCCGCGCGGGGACACCGACTGGTCGACGGCGACGACGCGCATCTTCGTGGTGCCCTGGGCATCACCGTCCACGACGAGCCGGTGGTCCCGCCAGGCCGGGCCACCCGCCTGCAGCAGGTAGCGCCGGGCGGTGATCTGGAAGCCCTGCGGGGTGTCCTTGCCGAACTCGACGGCCAGCGAGTTCGCGCCGCCTTCGATCCCGGCCATGGCGAGCACGATCGGCACCTCGCCGGTCGCCGCGCGCTCCGGCACGTCGTACCACTGGGTGCGCAGCTCGCCGGTGCCCTTCGGCGTGTAGCTGCCCCAGACGGGGGCGTTGTCCCCGCCGAACTGGTACGGCGGCCGCCACTCGTCAGCGGCGGTCCCGCCTTGCGCAGCGGGGGTGCCGTCCCGGGTGAACCCGGTGAGCTTCGCCCCGAGGTACTCCTCCGGGGTCTCCTCCCCTTCGAGCCGCTTCGACGGCACCGGCACGTCCGGGGAGAACGCGGGCGCCGGGTTCGTCGGCTGGTCCCGGGAGACCTTGAGCATCCCGGCCTGCGGGTTGGTCTCCACGTACACGTAATCGGAGAGCCCGCAGCTGCCGCCGGGGGTGAGCTGCTTGATGTTGTCGGCGCCCATGCTGTAGCCACCTTCGCGCTCCTGGATCGCCTTCCCGAACGCGGCGAGCTCGCCGAGGATGAGCAGCGCGCAGATCAGCGACAGCGGCGCCGTGCCGAGCCGCAGCGCCCGGCTGCGGTGCTCCACCCCGTTCTCCGGGGCGAGGCTGCGGTCGCCGCGCACGTGCTCCACGAGCGCGACGACGGCGGCGATGGCGGCGACGGACAGCAGGATGGTGCTGGCGTTGCGCCCGTCGACCGCGGGCGGCATGTCGTACCAGGGCACGCCCCAGCCGGAGACGTACCACCAGGCGTTCGGCCCGGTCGCGGAGAACGCGGAGATCACCATCAGCCCGGAGAAGAACGCGGCCCGGTTCCGCCGGGAGCGCAGCACGGTGGTGCTGGTGGCGAGCGCGGTGAGCGCGGCGACGGCCCCGCCGACGGCGGCGAAGATCCCGAAGTGGTGGGTGTGCTTGGTCTGGGTGAGCGCCAGGGCCACGAACGACATGGCCGCGACCGCCAGCAGCCGCCTGCTCGGCCCGAGCGCGGCACCGCGGATCCGGTTGCGCCGCAGCAGCACGACCGCGCAGGTCGCCAGGCACAGCATCACCAGCAACACCGGGAACCGCCGCGTGAGCGAACCGTCCGGGATCTGGCTGAACAGCATGTTGTAGCGGTTGAGCTCCTGGTACCACTTCTCGCTGGGCCCCAGGTCGATCTTCAGCTCGGTCGCGTCCATGATCGACTGCCAGGTCTGGTCCCAGATCAGCCAGGTCAGGATCACGAAGCCGGACGCGGAGATCGGGGCCAGCACCGGCAGCCAGCCGAACTCCCGCGCGCGCCGCCACACCAGCTTGATCAGCGGTTTGAGGCCGGCGATGAACGGCAGCACCGCGACGATGCCGTGCGGTCCGGCGCCGACGGCGAGCGCGGCCAGCACCAGGCCGAGCGCGGCGGGCAGCAGCCTGCTGGTCGCGATGGCGCGCTCCACGGCGCACAGCGCGAGCAGCGAGAACACCACGATGACCGGCTCGGAGCGCAGCCCGTTGTTGTAGGGCAGCCAGAACGCGAGGAACACCGCGGCGGCGGCCCACCCGGCGGCGTTGCTGCGCCGCACCTGCTGGCCGAGCCGCGGCAGCACCTCGCGGCTGATCAGCAGCCAGCTCGCGCAGCCCATCAGCAGCGCGGGCAGCCGCACCCACGGGATCGCGGTGGAGACCTGCACCCACAGCGCGTAGACCTCGTAGAACCAGCCCCACGGCGCTTCGGGGTTGGCGAACCAGCGGTAGTAGTTGCTGACGTACCCGGCGGATTCGCGCGCCCGCGCGATGGCCATGGTGTAGCCGTCGTCGGAGCTCATCGCCCCGATCAGCCACCAGATGCCGAGCGAGCCGAGCACCGCCACGTCCCGCGCGGTCGGCTTCCACCACCCGGGCTGCACCCAGCGCGGGGGGCGGCGCCCGGCGCGGGCGTCCAGCCGTCGCAGGCAGAGCACGGCGCCGATGAACGACAGGATCGCCAGCGCGCTCACGACGATCTTCAGCGCGGTCGGCGAGCTCTCGAAGCGGTTGTCCACGCGGGCTTCGAAGCGCAGTCCGGCGACGTCGTCGGCGCGGGCGTTGAGGTCGGAGTAGATGCCGGTGACCTGCGGCCGGTGGTCACCGGCGATGTTGGTGAGCCAGCGGTCCTCGCCGAACCCGGCCTTGAACCCGATGGCGTCGTTGTGCAGCGCGAGCGTGCAGTCCCCGTCGGGGATGGCCATCGTGTTGACCTGCCGCCCCTTCGACAGCAGGGTGATCCGCCCCTGGTCGACGGTCAGGCTCATCCCGGTGAGCCTGCCGTTGTCGGAGTTCGGCGGGTTGGTGCTCAGCAGGTTCGCCGGACCGTCGGTGCGCGCGTCGAGGCTGCGGGCGGCGACGCAGGGGATGTCGGCGTCCAGCCACACCGGCGCGAAGGTGGTCAGCGGAGCGGCGACCGAGGTGGTGCCGCTGGCGGTGGGCCAGCGCAGCGTGGTGATGTCGTGGTGCACCGGCAGGAACGGGACGGAGAGGGACAGCACCGTGCCGAGCACGCCGAGCACCGTCGCGAGCAGCTTCAGCCGTCGGAGGCGCCGATCGGGGCGCGGCCGAGCCGGTTCCGCGGACGGCGCGGATTCCGCCTCCGCGTGATCGGTGTCGTCTTTCTCCGCATTGAGCACGCCCCGGAGAATAGCGGTCGTGGTCATCACGACGACGCAGCATCAACGTCCGTGTTGGGGTCGCCACACCGGTTAACGACACGGCTGAGGGAATGAGCGGCGGAACTCAGGTTCCTCTCAGTGTTCTGTGATCCTTCGGTTATCGAAGGGAGGCCGAACGTCCAGTTCAGACGGTCAGCGGGCCGGTACCTGCGGTGGTGGCCGGTGATCCCGCGGCGCGGAGAATCCGGCGGTTCCACCGGTGTCGCTCGATCGGGTTGTTCCAGCGGAAATCCGGATTCGGATGAGTTCGTCATCGAGTTCCGCGCCGCTAATCGCATTCCCGGTCGCGCGGTTCGACGAGCTCGACCGGCGGCGCGGATTGTGCTCGACGCACCGGATCCGGGACGCGGTGCGGGTTCCCGGGACCTGGCGCGGCGCGGCGCTCAGCGAGGTCCCGGTACCAGCCGCGGCGGGCGGTGGCAGCTCAGCCGCGGCGGTTCGGCCGTCCAGCGCTCGACCTGCACCCGGGTCTGCTGCCCGGAGCAGCCCTGCGACAGCGGCGAGGTCGGGCGATCCGCGGTGAGCACGTTCGGGTTGCCGTGCACGCACCACGATCCGCCGGGCTGCGCCGGATCGTCCACCGGGTCGTACCAGGCGCCGGTGGCGAGCACCGCGACCCCGGGGGACACCTCGTCGCTGATCAGCGCCCCGGCGAGGCAGGCACCGCGCTCGTTGAACACCCGGACCACCACGCCCGTGGTGATGCCGCGGGCCGCCGCGTCGTCCGGGTGCAGCCGCACCGGTTCCCGCCCCTCGATCTTCGCGGCGCGGCTGACCGCGCCGACGTCGCCCTGGCCGTGCAGCCGGTTCCGCGGCTGGTGCGCGATCAGCCGCAGCGGGAACCGGTCGTCGGCGAGACCGTCGGACGGTTCGAGCCACACCGGGTGGCCGGGCAGCCCGGCCGCCGCGATGGACGCGGGGCACAGCTCGATGCGCCCGCTCGGGGTGGGCAGCGGGCTGCCTGCCGGATCGGCGCGGAACTCGGCGAGCGGGGTGGTGCGCGGCGGCACGGGCAGTTCGAGCTCCCCCGCGTCCCAGAACTCCGCGAACGGCGGTACCCGGTGGCCGTCCGCGGCCAGCCGCTCGCGCCACCGCTCGTAGAGGTGCACCAGCCACTCCCGCGTCCCGCGGCCGGCGGTGAACTCGGCGCGGACGCCGAGGCGGGCGGCGAGCTCGGCGAACACCGCGTGGTCGTCGCGCGCCTCCCGGAACGGCTCCAGCACCCGGCGCATCGCGATCAGGTGCGTGTCCCGCCGCCCCGCGCCGATGTCCTCCCGTTCGAGGGTCGTGGTGACCGGCAGCACCACGTCGGCGTGCCGGGCGGTGGCCGTCCAGTGCGGCTCGTGCACGACCACCGTGTCCGGCCGGGCGAAGGCGCGGCGCAGCCGGTTGAGGTCCTGGTGGTGGTGGAACGGGTTGCCCCCGGCCCAGTACACGGCCCGCACGTCCGGGTAGCGGTACCGGCCGCCGTCGTAGTCGAACTCGTCGCCGGGGTGCAGCAGCAGGTCGGCGATGCGGGCGACCGGGATGAACTCCGGCACCGGATTGGTGCCCTGCGGCAGCGTGGGCAGCGGCAGCAGCGGGCCGGTGTCGCCGACATCGCCGATGGAACCGTAGCCGTGCCCGAACCCGCCGCCGGGCAGGCCGATGCCGCCGAGCATCGCCGCCAGCACCAGCCCCGCCCACACCGGCTGTTCACCGTGCTCGCTGCGCTGCAACGACCAGCTCACCGAGACCAGGGTGCGCCCGGCCGCCATCCGGCGGGCGAGGGCGCGGATGTCCGCGGCGGGCATCCCGCACAGCGCGCTCGCCCAGTCCGCGTCGCGTTCCGGTCCCGGGCCGCCGCGCAGGTAGCGGGCGAACTCGTCGAAGCCGGTGGTGCAGCGGTCCAGGAACTCCGCGTCGTGCAGGCCCTCGACGAGCAGCGTGTGCGCGAGCCCCAGCATCAGCGCCACGTCGGTCGCCGGACGCACCCGGATCCACTCGGTGCGCCGGCCCGGCGGCACGTCGGTGGCCAGCGGCGAGATCACGGCCAGTTCGGGCCCGTCCCAGTCGGCGAGCACCGCCGAGCCGACGTGCCGGGTCACCCCGCCCGGGGTGACGGAGGCGTTCTTCGGCGCCAGCCCGCCGAACGCCACCACCAGGTCGGTGCGCCGCCGGATCACGTCCCACCCGTCGGCGCCGCGCAGCAGCGGATCCGCGTCCCCCACCAGATGCGGCAGCAGCACCGCGGAGGTGCCGAAGCTGTAGGTCCCCCGCGAGGACGTGTAGCCGCCGGTCGCGTTGAGGAACCGGTGCAGCTGGCTCTGCGCGTGGTGGAACCGGCCCGCGCTCGCCCAGCCGTAGGAGCCGCCGAACACTGCCCGGTCGCCGTGCCGCTCGCGGACGCGGCGGAGTTCGGCGGCGACCAGGTCGAGCGCGGTGTCCCAGCCGACCTCGACGAACTCCTCCCGGCCGCGCCCGCTCGACGGGCCGGGCCCGTGCTCCAGCCAGCCGCGCCGGACCGCGGGCCGCGCGATCCGCGTCTCGTGCCGGGCGGTGCCGGGGACGTTGCCGAGCAGCGCGGACGGGGCCGGGTCGGCGGGGTGCGGCGCCACTTCCAGCTCGCCGTCCGCGCGGCGGCGCGCCAGGTAGGCGCCCCAGTGCGAAGTCGTGCCCAGCCACGTCATGCCGACCAACATAGGCGGGCCCGGCTCGCTGCGGGCGCCGCGGTGCCGGCCCTGCGGGGCGGTGCCCGCGCGGGAATCGCGGTCAGCCCTGGTAGAGGGCGTCCAGGTGCTCCTGGTTGTGCTTGACCACCACCGCGCGGCGGAGTTTGCGGGTCGGGGTGAGCTCGCCGCCGTCCTCGGTCCACTCGGTCGGCGCGAACTCCCAGCCGCGGACCTGCTCGATCCGCGCGAGCCGGGTGTTCGCCACCGCGACCGCGGCGTCGATCTCCGCGCGCAGCTTCGGATCCCCCAGCAGTTCCGCGCGCGGGGCGTTGCCGGGCAGCTCGTTCGCCACGGCCCACTCGCGCAGCGCCTCGACGTCCGGCGCCAGCAGCGCCACCAGGTACGGCCTGCCGTCGCCGTGCACCAGGGCCTGCTCGATCAGCGGGTGCTCCACCAGCAGCGACTCCACCACCACCGGGCTGATGTTCTTGCCCCCGGCGGTGATGATGATCTCCTTCTGCCGCCCGGTGATCCGCAACGTCCCGTCCGGGTCCAGCGAGCCGAGGTCACCGGTGCGCAGGAAACCGTCCATGGTGAACAGTTCGCGATCCTCCTCGGGCAGGTTGCGGTACCCGGACGTGCACAGCGGGCCGCGCACCAGCACCTCCCCTTCGCGGGTCAGCCGCAGTTCCACCCCGGGCATCGGGGTGCCGACGGTGCCGGGCCTGCGCGGCGAACCCGCGTGGTGCATCACCGCGGCCCCGCAGGTCTCGGACAGGCCGTACACCCCGGTGAGCCCCATGCCGAGCCCGGCGAAGAACCGCTCCAGGCCCGGCGGCAGTGGGGCCGCACCGACCGCGCGCACCGCGCACCGGTCCAGCCCCAGCGCCACCGGGATGCGGTGCAGCACCGCGCGGTGCGCCAGCCGCGCCAGCAGCTTCTCCGCGGCGGTGGAGTCCGGTTCGGCACCGGTCAGCGCCGCGCGCAACGCCCAGCCGCCGAGCTTGCCGCGCACCCCGTCCTGCTCGGCGAGCCGGTTCTCGATGGCGGTGCGCAACCGGTCCCACACCTGCGGGACGCCGAACAGGATCGTCGGGCGCACCTGCGCGAGCCGTTGCGGCAACTGCTTGATCTCGGGGCAGAAGTGCGTCTCCCCGCCGCAGCGCAGCGGCAGGTACACCGACAGCACCCGTTCGGCGATGTGCGCCAGCGGCAGGTACGACAGGCTCACCACCTGCTCGGGCAGCCCGGCGGCCCGCACCAGCGCCTCCACCTCGTAGAGCAGCGCGCGGTGGCTGAGCTCCACGCCCTTGGACGGGCCGGTGGTGCCGGAGGTGTAGATCAGCACCGCGATGTCGTGCGGGTCGGGCCCCCGTTCCTCCTGCGCGTCCGGGTCGGCGGGCAGGAATTCGCCGTCGTCGACGGACTCCCCCAGTTCCAGCAGCTCGTCCCAGCTCATGATCCGGCCGGCGAATCCGTGCGGCCGCGCGTCGCCTACCTCGCCGAGGGTGATGACCACGCCGAGTTCGGTCGGCTCCCCCAGCACGGGCAACCAGCGGCGCCACGCGTCCCCGCCTTCGACGACGGCGACCTTCGCGCCGGAGTCCACCACGACGTGCCGGATCTGCTCGGGCGCCAGCGTCGCGTACAGCGTGGTGGTGGTCGCGCCGAGCGTCGCCGCGCCCAGGTCGGCCAGGATGTGCTCCGGCCGGTTGCTCGCCATCAGCCCCACCACATCACCGGGTAGCACGCCGAGGGAACGCAGCGCGGCGGCGATGCTCAACGCCCGCCCGTGCACCTGGGACCAGGTCCAGCTCTGCTCGGCGGTGGCGAACGCGAGCGCGTCCGGGCTGGTCCGCGCGATGTCCGCGAGCAGTCCGGGGACCGTGCGTCCGGCGATGGCCGCCTCGATCTCCGCTCGTTCGGCTTCGACCTCGGTCGCGGTCATGCTCTTCCTCCACCTGGCGTAGGAGTGTCGTCCGTCACGATCACGTTAGGCCGGAACGGGGTGGGGGCTATGACCTCCGCGGTCACGTGATTGATACTTCCGGACATGCCGCATCGTCGCGACGTAGATCACAACACCGGCCCGTCCCCCGCGGCGGCCGTGCCCGACCCGGTCGTGCAGGACTGGGACTTCCCCCGGAGCTCGATCAGCGCCCTGCTGCTCACCAGGTTCGCCGGCGAGCACTCCGTGCCCGCGGACGTGGTGCTCGCCGGAACCGGGCTCACCGAACCGGAACTGGAGGATCCGGACCTGTCCGTCGACGCCCACCAAGAGCTGCGGATCGTGCGGAACCTGGTGCGCGCGCTGCCGGACGTGCCGGACCTCGGCATGCGCGCCGGATTGCAGTACCACCTCACCGCCTACGGCATCCTCGGCTTCGCGTTCATCAGCAGTCCCACCGTGCAGGACGGCATGGCGGTGGCGCTGCGGTACCTGGAGCTGAGCTTCGCGTTCTGCATCCCGCGGGTCCGCTTCGCCGGTGACGAGCTGCACGTCGAGCTGGACGCGGCGGCGATCCCGGCGGACGTGCGGAACTTCCTCATCGCGCGCGACCTGTCCGCGATCCACACCATCATGGTGGAGCTGCTGCCCGCCCCGATCCCGGTGCAGCGCATCGAGTTGAGCCTGCCGGAGCAGCCGAACACCGCGGAGCTGGGCGAATTCTTCGGCGTGGTGCCGAAGTTCGGCCAGCCGCACGACGTGATCGTGCTCGACCCGGCGTTCCTGGGACGCCCGCTGCCGCAGGCCAACGAGCAGACCCTGGCGATGTGCGAGGCGCAGTGCCGCGACCTGCTCGCGGGCCGCCGGGAGCGCACCGGGTTCGCCAAGCAGGTGCGGGACCAGATGCTCGGCCCCGACGGGGTGCGGCTGGGCATGGAGGACGTGGCGCGCAAGCTGCACACCACCGCGCGCACCCTGCACCGCAAGCTCAACGCGGAGGGCACCAGCTTCCAGTCGGTGCGCGACGAGGTCCGCGCCGCGCTGGCCGAGGGGATGCTGCGCGACGGGGCGCTGTCGGTGGACGACATCGCGATCCGCCTCGGCTACGCGGAGGCGGCCAGCTTCATCCACGCCTTCAAGCGCTGGACCGGGACCACGCCGATGAGCTACGCGCGGCGGCGCGGCGCGGACCGGTGATCCGGGAACCGGCCCGGTGGCGGGATTCCCGCCACCGGGCCGGCGGCTCCGCGCCCGGCGCCGAGGACGTCGGTCCCACCGGACCGCGATCGCGCGGACCGTGCGACCACCGGCGGAGCGAGTGCACTGTGGACGGTCAGGTGTAGTCGACTTCCGCCCCGCGCAGGACCGGGCCCACCAGCAGCGAACCCCACTGCGGCATCGTGCTCGCCCGGACGCCCATCGAGGGCGCCAGCACCAGCGCCACCGCGTCCCGCTCCTGCGGCGAGTTGATCAGCCCGAGGCCGTGCGACCCCGAACCCGCGGATCCGGCGGCCGGCGGGTCTCCCGCGGCGGGTGGGGCGGAACCGTCCTGGATCGGCCCGTCCGGCGGGTACTGCGGCCGCGTGCCGTCCGGGTAGTCGTAGCAGCGCGGGCCGCGCTCGTCGGCGTAGACCGGTTCGTCCCGGCCCGCCACGTATTCGCCGCGCGGTGCCACCACTTCGAGGGTGATGTGCGCGCCCGGCTCGTCGGTGCCCACGCCGAAGACGTCGTCCACCCGCGGGACCGTGTCGGCGAGGGTGCGCAGCAGGCAGGGGTACTCCGGCGAGTACTTCGCGAGCACGTCGGCGGTGGGCCGCGCCGACTCGCCGAGCCGGATCAGGTCGTCGCCGTTGGCTTCGAGGAACCCGGTGGCGTCGTTCGACGTGGTCGTCAGCTGGGAGGTGAGTCTGCGCAGGTTCTCCTGCTGGTCCACCAACGTCCGCGAGGTCTGCGACAGATCACCCAGCGCCGCCAGCACGTCCGGCGCCGCCTGCTCGTAGGTCTCCGCCACCCCGACCAGCTGCCGCAGGTTCTCCTGCAACTGCGGCACCGACGGGTTCAACCCCGCCACGTACTCGTTCAACCGCGAGATCGTGTCCCCGATCGACTCACCACGACCGTCCAACGCCTGGCTCAACGAATTCAACGTCACCGCCAGATCATCCGGATGGATCGCCTCCAGCACCGGCATCGTGTCCGCCAGCACCGTCTCCAACTCCACCGACGCCCGCGTCCGATCCTGCGAGATCACATCACCCGAAGCCAACCGCACCGACGACGCCCGCTCCGGCACGTCCAACGACACGTACCGCTCCCCGAACAACGTCCGCGGCAACAACCGCGCCGACACGTTCGACGGCAACAACCGCGCCTTGTCCGGTTCGAGCGCCAGGTGCAGCTCGGCGCCGTCGTCGACGGGCCGCACCTCGGAGACCCGGCCGATGATCATGCCGCGGACCTTCACCTCGGAGTCGGGCCCCAGCTGGTTGCCGGTGGACGCGGCGATCAGCACCACGTCCACGCTCGGGCGGAAGACCCCCTGGTACGTCGCCACCGTCGTGCTGAGGAACAACGCGGCGCACAGCAGCAGCGCCAGCCCCAGCAACCTGCGCCGCACCGTCGCATTGGTGCTGTTTTCGCTCATCGGACCGCCGTTGACTCGAACCCGGAACAATTCGACGTGGCCCGCAGCGGTCGGGGGCGCGGTGCGCGCCGGTTCCGCGGGGCCCTCGTCGTGGCGCTCCTCTGGACGGAAGACGACCGGAGGCGCCGGACAGGGCAAGAGACTAGAGCGCGAGGGTGACGTGGGTCATGAGAACCCCGGCCATCCGATTGACCATTCCGGACAGATCATTCCGCCGGGCGGCGGTCGCGGCCCCGGAGATCACCGCGGGCAGGATCTCGACGGGGCCCTGGCAAGTTCGGCGCGGCGCACCCGGCCTGGTCGGGGCCCACCGGCGGGAGTGCGGGCGGGCTGCGCCACCGACGTCAGTCGGCGGAGTCCTCCAGCTGCCGGGACCCGACGGGTATCGAGGCGACGCAGGAGACGCAGGGCATGCAGCCGCCGGCGGGGACGTCGGCGATGGCATCCCGCCGCAACCCCAACCCGCAGGCGGTGCGGGCGACACCGGCGTCCCAGTCGACCGAGACGATCGCGTGCGCCTGCCGAAGCGACACGCGCGGGTGCCTGCGCAACACCCACACCCGCTGCTCCGCTGCAGCGTCGGGGTCGCGCCGGAGGTGTGCGGAGCTGTTGGCAACGCTGGGCATCATTGCTCCCTCCTGTGCTTGAGATTAATCCTACTCAAGGATTAATCTCGTTGTCGAGCTGAACTGAACAGTGCGGAGGGAGCGCCCAGTGCAAGCACCGGACCCGAACCTGATGACCTCGTATTTCCCCCAGCACGGCTGGACGGCCGCGCACCGCTGCGGACCCAACGGCGGCAACTGCGTCGAGGTCAACCACCCCGTGGCGGGCGGCCCCGTCGGAGTCCGCGACAGCAAGAACATCGACGACGGAGTCCTGGTCTTCGACGCGGCGCGCTGGCGCTCGTTCCTGACCAGGACCCGCACCGGTGCGTTCGACCTGCCATGATCACCATCGGTACGATCGGTGGTGTCGATTATTCCCCTTAAGGGTGAAATCATCGGTCGGTCCGGTCACCACCGGGCAGCACGCCATCGGGTGCCCGCTCGGCTAGGATGATCTGCTTGTCGAGACCCCGAACGAAGAGCGGAGATTCCGAGTGCCGAGCACGGTGACGTCGCGGCGCAGACAGCTCGGCAACGAGATCCGCCGAGCGCGGACGGCGGTCGGGATGACCCAGCAGGAGGTCGCCGATCTGCTGGGCTGCAGGCAGGGCAAGGTCAACAAGATCGAGTCCGGCGCGGTGGCGGTCAAGCAGGCCGAGCTCAAGCAGATGCTGGAGGCTTTCCAGTGCAGCGACGCCCAGGCGGAGCTGATGCTGGACCTGGCCCGATCGAGCACCGGGCAGCGCGGCCAGTGGTCCGGGTACCGGTCCGCGGTGCCGCACTGGTTCCGCACCTTCACCGACCTGGAGCCCGCGGCGGGCGAGATCCTCAGCTGGCACGGCGAGCGGATCCCCGGCCCGTTGCAGTCCGAGCACTACATGCTCACCCAGTTCAGCGAGGATCGCGCCACGGACGTGACCTCGCTGGTGCGCAACCGCCAGGACCGCAAGCAGGTCTTCGACCTGGACCGGCCGCCCTACTACCGGTTCGTGATCGGTGAGGCCGCGTTCCGCCGGATGCCCGGCGGGCCGAACCCGTCGGTGGCGCTGGACCAGGTGGAGCACCTCCTGGCGCTGGGCGAGCGCTACTCGCGGGTGTTCGTGCACGTGCTGCCGTTCGACGTGCGGCTGGCCTTCACGCCGAACGACTTCACGATCATGCGCTTTCCCGACGCCACCAAGGACTTCGTGTTCATCGAACACGCCGCCGGTGGGGTTTACCTCGACGACGAAGGGGACTTCGAGCTGTTCGTGGATGCGTGGGACCGCATCCGCGGTGCCGCGCTGGAACTGAACGAGTCGGTGGACTTCCTGCAGGAATTGGCCGCCGAATTCCGTTCCAAGCTGACCTTCTGACCCTTTTCCGACCGAACCGGATCGGGGGGGGGGGCCGCCCCCCCCCCCCCCCCCCGGCCGGGGGGGGGGGCCCCCCCCCCCCCCCCCGCTTCGTGCTGCCGTGCGAACCGAACCGCGGACCGCCCGGCCGATTCCGCGCGTCCACGTGCCCGCAGGCCGCTGACCACGGACATCGGCCGGCTTTTCACCCGATGGCCCCCGCTCACGCCGAGCGGTCGAGGGGTTACTATTCGTCGCAAGATCACCCGGTTGTGACAAAGGACCATGCGAATGAGCGATCTTGATGAGGACCCGTTCCCCCCGCAGCACGCGGATTTGACCAAGCCGAGCGTCGCCCGGGTGTACGACTGGTACCTCGGCGGTAACGCGAACTGGGCCATCGACCGGGAATTCGGCCAGCACGTCGTCGACCAATACCCGTTGTTACGCCCGATCGCGATCAGCAATCGGCTCTTCCTGCACCGAGCGGTCCGGCACCTGGTGGCCCGCGGGGTGCACCAGTTCATCGACATCGGTTCCGGCGTGCCCACGATGGGCAACACGCACTCGGTCGCCGACGAGGTCGAGCCGGGCTCCAAGGTCGTCTACGTCGACCACGAGCCGGTCGCGGTGGCGCACTCCCAGGTGCTGCTGGAGAAGCACGGCGACGGGGAGCGGCACGCCGCGATCAACGCGGACTTCCGCAACCCGGACCGGTTGTGGCAGAAGGCCATCGAGACCGGGGTGCTCGACCTGGAGCAGCCGGTCGCGGTGCTGCTGATCGCGGTGCTGCACGTCCAGCAGCCGGGTCCGGACGGCGAGGACATCTCGCCGCAGGTCATGAAGCGCTACCGGGAGCTGCTGCCGCCCGGCTCGTACCTGGCGCTGTCGCACCTCACCGACGACGGGGTCCCCGCCGAGCTGGACGACCAGCTGGTCGGCATCAAGCAGATGTACGACAACTCCTCCAGCCCGGTGATCTGGCGCAGCCAGGAGGAGATCCGCGAGCTGTTCGGCGACTTCGAGATGCTGGAGCCGGGCATGGCGTGGACGACCGACTGGCACCCGGAGGACAGCAGCCCCAACCACTCGCCGAAGCTGGACTTCAGCCAGTCCGGCGAGTCGGCGATCTGGGCCGGGGTCGGGCGCAAGCCCCTCTGATCCGGCGGACCACCTCGGCGTCGATCAGGGACGCTCGATGCCGAGGTGGTCGCGCAGGGTGCGCCCCTTGTACTCCGTGCGGAATAATCCTCTGCGCTGCAGTTCCGGCACCACCTGCTCGAAGAAGTCCGTGACCCCGCCCGGCACGTACGGCGGCATCAGCACGAACCCGTCGCAGGCGCCTGCCTCGAACCAGCGCTGGAACTCGTCGGCGATCGTGGCGGGAGATCCGGCGACCAGCGGGAACGACAGCGTCGCCGCGTACTCGGCACCCAGCTCCCCCAGCATGATCCCGCGGTCGATCGCATCGGCGATCACGTGCTGGAAGCGGCCCTTGCTGCCGCGGATCTCGTCCCGGACGTCGGGCACCGGCCCGTCGACCGGGAAGCGGGACAGGTCGAGGTTCATGCTCGCCGCCATGAAGGTGAGGCCCGCGATGGGCAGCACCAGCGCACGCAGCTCCCGCTCGACCTCCCGCGCCTGCTCGTCGGTCTCCCCGACCACGGGCATGATCCCGGGCAGCACCCGCACCTCGTGCTCGCCGCGGCCCGCCTCCCGCACCTGCCGCTTGAAGCCGCGGTAGAACTCCACCCCGCGCTCCAGCGTCGGCGCCACCGCGAAGACCAGGTCGGCGTTCGCGGCGGCGAGCCGCTGGAACACCCCCGACGCCCCGGCCTGCACGATCACCGGCCGCCCCTGCGGCACCCGGGGCACGGGGAGCGGCCCGCGGACCTGGAACCAGTCCCCCGCGTGGTCGGCGTAGCGGACCTTGCTCGCGTCGGCGAACCGGCCCGCGGCCTGGTCGGCGAGCACCGCGCCCTCGTCCCAGGTATCCCACAAGGCCCGCACCGCGGTGAGGAACTCGGCGGCCCGCTCGTAGCGTTCCTGGTGGCCGAGGTGCTCGGCGCGGCCGAAGTTGCGCGCCTCCCCGTCGCTGACCGAGGTCACCGCGTTCCACCCGGCCCGGCCACCGCTGAGGTGGTCGATGCTGGCGAACATCCGGGCCACGTGGAACGGCTCCGAGTACGTGGTGGACGCGGTCGCGGCCAGGCCGATCCGCTCGGTCACCGAGGACAGCGCCGACAGCAGCACGATCGGGTCGAGATGGGTGTTCGGCCGGTGTTCGAGGACCGCGCCGAAGTCCCCGCCGTAGATGTCGTCGACCGCGAGCTTGTCCGCGATGAACAGCAGGTCCAGCTTGGCGCGCTCGGCGGACTCGGCGAGCCGCCGATAGAGCGCCAGGCCGTGCTCGCCGGGCGGCGCCGCCCGCGGGTGGCGCCAGCCGCCGGCGTGGATGCCGTGGTCGTCGAGGTAGAGCGCGAGGTGCAGCCGCCGGGTCATCGCCACCGCCCGCTCAGTACAGGCCGCGGTCGACGTGCTCGCCGATCGCCAGGTGTTCGCGCAGCACGCCGAACTCCAGGTAGTTGTCGGCGACCTCCTGCAGCTGGGCGGTCACCTGGTCGTCGACCGGACCACCGGTGCGCTGCGAGCGGTCCGAGACGAGCCGGGCGATGTTCGGCGGCCGGTGGCTGAGGTCGCCGTAGATCCGCGCGTTCTCCTCCGGGTTGGCCCGCGCCCACTCCAGCGCCTTGTTGTAGCGGCCGATGAAGTCGCGGATGGCGGCGCGGCGGCCCGGGTCGTCGAGCGCTTCCTGGTAGGCGTTGATAAAGCTGAGCCCGTGGGCGAGGCCGTTCGCGTCGCGCAGCACGGTCGCGCCCTGGTCGAGCTGGGCGGCGGCGGTGTACGGGTCCCAGGTGGACCAGGCGTCGATGGCGCCGGAGCTGAGCGCGGCGCTCGCGTTGACCGGTTCGAGGAAGCTGATCCGCACGTCGTCCGCGGACAACCCGGCTTCGCGCAGCGCGCTCAGCAGGAGGTAGTGCCCGACGCTGCCGGGCGTGGTCGGCGAGACGGTCTTGCCGCGCAGGTCGGCGACCGTGCGGATCGGCGAGCCCTTCGGCACCACGATGGCCAGTCCGTACTGCCGCACCGCCCGGGTCGCCGAGACGATCTTGATGTCGGCGCCGGAGCCGAGCGCGTTGAGCGTCGGCGCGTCCCCGGCGAGCCCGATGTCGACGGCTCCGCTGCGGAGGGCTTCCAGCAACGGCGCGGCGGCGGCGAACTGGGACCAGTGCACCTGGTACTGCTTGCCGTCGAGCACGCCGGCGGCCTCGACCAGGGCCTGCTGGATGCCCGCCTGGTCGCCGATGGTGAGCGTGACCTTGGTGAGGTCGACGCTGCCGTCCTCGCGGACCGCGGGATTCCCGCCGCAGGCGGCCGCGGCGAGCGGGCTCAGGACGAGCGGGGCGGCGGCCAGCTTGGCCAGGAAGGAACGCCGCGTGGAGCGGGTCGGCATGGGACCTCCAGCGAGGGGCGCGGCCGCCGGGCGGCCGGGCACGAGGTGAGGGCGTCCGTCCGCGCGGGACGGGAGGACCGGTGGGACCGGTGCGGGGGAACGAGCCGGGTCAGCGCGGACAGAGCGCCGAGGCCACCCGCGACAGGTCCACGTGACCCCGGGTGGTGAGCATCGGCCGCTGCGGCATGCCCGAACGCTAGCCAGGGCGCCGCGGCGGTGTAAACCCAATCCAACAGGTTGGGAATGCGATCACCGTCACCGCGGGCGACGCCCGGCGGACGACCGATCTGCGCGGACGAACGGGCCGATCACCCCGTGCGGCCACCGGGTTCGCGGACCACCACCACGGGGCACGCCGCGTGCTGCACGCAGTGCTGACCCACCGAACCGAGCAGCGCTCCGGTGAACCCGCCGTGGCCGCGGCTGCCGACGACCAGCAGGTCCGCGTCGGCGGCCGCGTCGATGAGCGCCTTCGCCGGACCGCCCTGCACGACGACGCGCTCCACGGGTACGCGGGACTCACCGGCCACCTCGTGCACCACGTCCTGCAGCGTCCGCGCGGTGCGGTGCCCGGCGTCGTCCGGCGCCCAGCCGTAGATCGGTGAGAGGTCCCAGGCCATCAGCGCGGTGATAGCGCCCCCGGCGAGGTCGGCGTGCCACAGCGCCCAGCGCAGCGCGGCGCGCGACGACGCTGAGCCGTCCACTCCGGTCACGATCCGGTAGGTCTCGGTCATGCGCGCCCTCCCCTGCCGAGCCACCACCGTCCCGCAGCCGCGGAGTGGTCGCATCGCGGCGCGGCAGCCCGGCGACTCGGTGGCGCGGCCCGTCGGTGCGACCTGGAGGCGCGGCGGACGTTCGGCGTGGCGCGGCTCGGCAGCCCGTCGGCGCGGGACGGGCGACCCGCCGGCGCGGCTCGGCAGCCCGGCGGCTCGGGGTGGCCCGTCGGCGCGAGCGGGGGGCGCGAACAGGGCGGCGCGGGCTATCGGCCGGTGTCGAAGTCCGGGGTCTCCTTGGCGAAGAACGCCCGGACCCCTTCGCGCGCCTCGGCGGAGGTGAACGCCTCGTCGCTGGCGGCCAGCGAGCGCCGCAGCACCTCCTCGTCCGGTTCGTCCGCGGTGGCGTCGATGAGGGATTTCACCAGCCGCAGCGAGGTCCGCGGCCGCCGCAGCAGAACGTCCGCGCGCTCCCGGGCCGCGGCGAGCGCGCCGCCGCGCTCCACCACCTCGTCGAGCAGCCCCCAGGACAGCGCGGTGCTCGCGTCGACCGGGTCGCCGAAGAACATCAGCTGCTTCGCGCGCCCCCGCCCGATCCGCCGCGTCACCCGGTAGGTGCCACCGCTGCCGGGGAACAGGCCGAGCTTGATCTCCGGCAGTCCCACCCGCACCTGCGGTTCGGCGATGATCAGGTCGCAGCACGCCGCCAGTTCCAGGCCACCGCCGTAGGCGAGGCCGCCGAGCGCGGCGATCGTCGGCACCGGCAGCCGCTCCAGCCGGGTGAACACCTCGTTCTGCCTGCGCAGCTTCCGCTCCACGACCGCGCCGGGGTGCATCAGGCCGGGGAACTCGCCGATGTCGGAACCGGCGCAGAACGCCCGCTCACCCGCCCCGGTGAGGATCACGACGCGCGCGCCGTCGCGCTCCACCGCGTCCAGCGCGGCGTCGAGCGCGCGGGTCAGCTCCAGGGTCACCAGGTTCATCGGCGGGTCGCCCAAGGTCAGCAGGGCGATCCCGGAGTCGGGTTCGTACCGGAGCGGTCCAGGTGCCACGACGCGTCGTCCTCCCGTTCGGGTGCGCTGCCCGCCCATCGTGGATCATCGCGGGCGGCCACCGCCCGCCGGTTCCCCCACGAGTGCCTAGGGTGGGGGCATGGCTGAGGAGATCTCCGGGGAGTTCGTAGCGGTCGGCCGGTCCCGCGCCTACTTGGCGCGGCCGGAGGTGGACGCGGGCGGCGCGATGCTGCTGCTGCCGATGCTCACCGGCATCGGCGAGCAGGTGCGGGAGTTCGCCGCCGACCTGGCCGCCGCCGGGGTCACCGCGCTGTCCTGGGACCCGTGGGACGGGCCGAGCGCCGACGACACCGAGCGCGACGAGCTGGTGCGGCTGATGGGCGAGCTCGACGACGAGGCGGCGCTCGCCGAGCAGCAGCGGCTGCTCTCGCACCTGTTCAACGAGCTCGGCGTGCAGCGGGCCGGGGTGATCGGCTGGTGCCTCGGCGGCCGGTTCGCGCTGCTGCTGGGCGGACGGGACAAGCGGCTGGCGAACGTGATCGCCTACCACCCGACGGTGCCGATTCCGCCCGCGCCGAACCACGCGCTGGACGCCGCCGAGCACGCCGCGCGGATCGAGGCGCCGGTGATGATGCACTACCCGGGCGCCGACGACCTGGTGCCGCGGGAGAGCTTCGACGCGCTGAACGCGGCGCTCACCGGCCGCGAGCGCGGCGCCAGCATCGTGCACACCTACCCCGGCGCCGAGCACGGGTTCAGCGCCCGCGCCCGCCAGGAGAACCCGGTGAACGCCGAGGCATACCTGCACTCCTGGCCGCAGACCCTGAGCTTCGTGCGGACTACCACTTTGCGGTGATCTTCCCCCTTCTGTTGCTTCGGGGCGGGTGGCGGAACCTCAGCGGTTCCCTCGCTGCGGGATCTTTTTCCCAGTGGCTCCGCCACGAGGGAAAAGCTGTCCTCGCGAGGGAACCGCTGAGAACCCGCTGGTGGTCGGTCTGCGTGCCTGGTCGGCAGCTCATCGGCTTCGCCGCTGACAGGAAGACGTTGAAGAGCCACTGGGAAAGCGGGCAGCGAGGAAGCTGCTGAGGTTCCGCCACCCGACCCACCTCGCAACCGAAGTGAAAATGAAGGGGCAGTCAGCCGAGCAGCACCGCGATGAACCCGATGGCGGGTGCGGCGAGGATGGTGGACAGCAGCACGGATTCGCGGGCCAGCACCACCGAGGTCTCGTAGCGGGCCGCGTAGGTGAACAGGTTCTGCGCGGCGGGCAGCGCCGAGGTGACGACGACGGCGAACAGCTGCGGGTCGGGCAGGTCGAAGACGAACCGGCCCAACGCCCAGGCGACCAGCGGCTGCACCACGGACTTGAGGGCCACGGAGAAGAACACCACCTTCTTCTCCGGGCTCCGGCCGGGCAGGCTGGCGCCGCGCAGCGAGATCCCGAACGCCAGCAGCACGCCCGGCACCGCCATCCCGCCGAGCAGGTTGATCGGGTCGAACACGGCGTCCGGCACGTGCAGCCCGGTCGCGGCGACCGCGACGCCGCTGAGCGAACCGAGCACCACGGGGTTGCGGAACGGCGTGGTCAGCCGCGCCGTCCAGGAGGTGTGCGCTCCGGGCCGCGACAGGTCGAGCACGGCCAGCGCGATCGGGGTGACGACGAGCTGCTGCAGCAGCAGCACGGGCGCGACCAGCGACGCGTCGCCGAGCACGTACACCGCGATCGGGATGCCGAGGTTGCCGGAGTTGACGTAGCTGGAGCACAACGCGCCGATGGTGGTGCGCCCGACGTCCCAGCCGCGGACCACCCCGGCGGCGACGAACAGGCCGGCGGCGGCGAAGGTGCTCAGCGCAGTGATCAGCAGCGGCAGCGAGACGATGACGGACAGGTCGGCGCGGGCGAGCGTGGTGAACAGCAGCGCCGGGGTGCCCACCGAGAACGCGAGCCTGCTCAGCACCTCCTGGCCGTGGTCGCCGAGGGAGCCGCGCAGCGCCACCAGGTAGCCGACGGCGATGATGGCGCCGATCACGGCGAACCCGGTGAGCACTCCGGTCACGTCGGCTCCGATCGGCGGGCGGGGGCGGTTCCCCGCCGCCAGGCGCGGTGCGCGCGGCTCATCGGTGCCCACTCCGATCTTCGGCAGGACGCGTCCGGCCGCGTGCGGAAGGGGCGGGGACGCCGGTCAGGGCGCCCGCCGGTATAGCTCGCGGGCGCCGCCATGCGGATCAGACGATAGCCGACCCGACCGCGAGCGACCACGAGCGCGGGCAATGACATATGTCATGCCGCGGGACGGGGACGGCCGAAGATGACCACATGATGGGAAATCGGCGTTCCGCGATGCTCCACAGAGGACTGATCCGCACCCTCCGGCAACTGCCCGGGACCCGTCCTCGCACGCGCGCGGCGGGTCGTCGCGGGCGATCAGCGGAGTTCGGCCACGCCGCACCAGGTTTCGGACTCCTCCGGCGCCGGGGCGCCGGGCGCGGGCGGCGACCCGTGCCACTGCGGGGTCCACACCACGCCGGGCTCCACCAGCCGCCAGCCGTCGAACAGGGCGCGCACCGCCGCGCGGTCGCGGTGCGTGACCTCGGTGCCCGAGGCGGCCAGCAGCTCGCGCAGCTCCCGGGAGGCGTCGGGCTGGTTGTCCTGGGTGGTGTGCGAGATGACGAGGAAGCTGCCCCGGGTGCACTGCTCCCGGTAGGTCCGCAGCATCTCGACGATGCCGTCCGCGTCGCTGACGTAGTGCAGCACCGCGACCATGAGCACGGCCACCGGCCGGTCGAGGTCGAGCAACCGCCGGGTGGGCTCCGCGGCCAGCACGTCGCCCGGGTCGCGCACGTCGGCCTGCACCATCGCCGCGTTCTCGTTGCCGCGCAGCAGCTGGCGGGTGTGCGCGGCGGCGACGGGTTCGTCGTCGACGTACACCACGCGGGCCTCGGGGTTGCGGGCCTGCGCGATCTCGTGGGTGTTGCCGCGGGTGGGGATGCCGGAGCCGAGGTCGAGGAACTGGTCGATGCCCTCGTCCACGCAGAACTCCACGGCGCGGCGCAGGAAGGCGCGGTTGGCGCGGGCGACGGCGGGGCCGCTGGGCATCACCGCGAACACCTGGTCGGCGACCTCGCGGTCGATCTTGAAGTTGTGGTCGCCGTTGAGGGCGTAGTCGTACATGCGGGCCGCGTTGGCGTGCTTCACGTCCACTCCGGGGATCGATTCGAGCGAGAATCCGGGGTCGGTCCGCGGCGCCCTGGCGGCGGGTACGCCGGGGGCGTGCGGCGGAGCAGCGGTCCAGGAAGCGCCCGGTGCGGCCTGCTGGGGCGCGGCCGGGCCCGGGTCGGTTCCGATCCGTTCCGCGTCGTGCCGCCGTCCGTCCCGCCCCATCGAACGCTCCCCTCGACGAGCCCGGTCCCCTGGTCGAGCTCCGGCTTCGAGCGTGGCGAGGGGCCCGCGGGCGCGCAAGGGCCGCCCGGCCGAACCCGGTGCGGTCCTTCGGTGGAAGCGGCGCGTGTCAGTCCACTTCGGACATCAGCGCCAGGAGACCTGGGAGGTGGGCCAGCGCAGCGCGGCGCGTTCGATCTCGTCGCGAGCGCGCAACATCCGCCGCACGGCGCGCCGCTCGAACTCCGGGGTGACCCGCGCGGTGGGCACCGAGCAGCTGATCGCGTCCTGCACCGGGTTGTCGTAGCGCAACGCGACGCCGATGCAGTGCACGCCGACGTTGCTCTCCTCCAGCTCCACGGCGTAGCCGCGATCGCGGGTGGCGGCCAGGTCCGCGTGCAGCCCGGCGCGGTCCAGGGTCGACCCGGTGAACCTCGGCAGCGGGTCCGGCAGCAGCGCCGCCACGTCGGCGTCCGCCCGTTCGGCCAGCAGCGCCTTGCCCAGCGCGGTGGCGCTGGCGGGCAACCGGCGGCCGACCCGGCTGAACGGGCGCAGGTGGTGCTTGGACTCGCGGGTCAGCAGGTACACCACGTCGGCGCCGTCGAGCCGGGCGAAGTGCACCGTCTCGCCGAGGTCGGCGACCAGTTCGTCCAGGTGCGGCCCGATCTCGGCGACGCGCAGGTCGCCGTCGATGTAGGAGGTGCCGACCAGCAGCGCCCGCACCCCGATCCCGTACAGCGAGCCGGTGACGTCGGTGCGCACCCAGCCGCGGGCGACGAGCGTCTGCAGCAGGGCGTAGAGGCTGCTGCGCGGCACCTGGGTGCGTTCGGCCAGTTCGCGGAGGTTCACCGGTTCACCGTCGAGGCCGCCCAGCACCTCCAGGACCTCCACCGTGCGGGCCGCCGACTTGACGTCCCGCACGCCCTTCTGCCCGTCCGCCATGCCGCTCATCCCGCGCTCCCCGCGACCGGAAAACCCCCGGCCACCGTGCCTTTTCCGCAAAGCAACACCGTACACACCGGGCGGTCGGCGGGCCGTCGAAGGCTCCGCGGCCCCGGGCGTCCGGCGCGGGGGCGCCCGGGGTCCGGGGTCAGCGGGCGGCGGCGGACCGGCGCCTGCCGATCAGGGTGGCGAGCCCGGCGGCGAGCAACGAGGCCGCCGACAGCCCGTAGAGCCCGTAGGTGGTGGATCCGGTGGTCTCCTCCAGGAGGCCGATCGCGGTGGGCGCCACGAAACCGCCGAGGTTGCCCAGCGAGTTCACCAGTGCGATGCCCGGCGCGACGATCTTGCCGTCCAGCCCCTGCTGCGCGATCGGCCAGAAGATCGACGCGGAGCACTTGAACCCGACCGCGGCCACGCACATCGCCCCCACTCCGAACCACGGCGAGCCGAGCGTCGCCAGGAAGGTGCCGACCGCGGCGACGACCAGCGCCACCGTGACGTACGGGCGGCGGACGCCGGTGCGGTCGGTGAACCGGCCCATCAGGTACATCGCGGCGATCGCGCACGCCCACGGCACCGCGCTCACCAGTCCGACGCCGAAGTCCGGCAGCCCTGCGATGCCGGACACCAGGCTCGGCAGCCAGAACGTGATCGCGTACCCGGTCAGCGAGATGGCGAAGAAGATGAAGCACAGCAGCAGGACCTGCGGGTGCAGCAGCAGTCGGGTCTTCGACACCCGCTCCCCCGCGTCCGCCCGGTGCGCGTCGTCGGCGGCCACCGCCGCGGCCAGCGCGGCCCCCTCCTCGGCGGTGAGCCACTTCGCGTCCCCGATCCGGGAGACGAGCAGGAAGGCCGCCACGACGCCGATCAGCACCGAGATCACGCCCTGCGCCAGGAACATCCACTTCCAGCCGGCGAGCCCGGCCACCCCGTCCAGCTCCAGCAGCGCGCCGGTGACCGGCCCGGTCACCACGTAGGCGCCCGCGGAACCGCCGAGGAAGATCGCGACGGCGCGGCCCCGGTACCGGTCCGGCAGCCAACGGGTGAAGTAGTACATGACGCCGGGGAAGAACCCGGCCTCCGCGACGCCCAGCAGGAACCGCATCGCGTAGAAGGTGGTGGTGTCGGTGATGAACGCCATCGCGAACACCACCACGCCCCAGCTGATCATGATGCGGGTGAGCCAGACGCGGGCGCCGAAGCGCTCCATCAGCACGTTGCTCGGTACTTCGAACAGCGCGTAGGCCACGAAGAACAGCCCGGCCCCGAGCCCGTAGGCCGCGGCGCCGATGCCGAGGTCGGCTTCCAGGTCGTGGCGCACGAACCCGATGTTCGTGCGGTCCATCTGGTTGACGATCAGCATGACCACCAGCAGCGGGACCATGCGCCGGAAGAACTTGCCCACCGCACCGCGCAGCGCGGCATCGTCCGAAGTGGACTCCGTCGGTACCGTCGTCATCGACGCCTCCGGGAGGGGAAGGAGCGGTTCACCAGACGGGGAACGAGGGTGCCTGCCACTCCGGGCGCACCCTGCGCATCGCGGCCGCGTCGTCCCGGTCGCGCACGTCGCTGTCGAGCCAGCGCCGGTGCAACCGGGCCAGCGAGTCCCGGTCGAGCTCGATGCCCAGCCCGGGCGCGTCGGTGACCTCGACGCAGCCGTCGCGGAAGGTGTGCGGCGCGGTGATCACGTCCTCGGTCTGCCACGGCCGGTGCGTGTCGCAGGCGTGGTCGAGGTCGGGGATGGTGGCGGCCACGTGCGTCATCGCGGCGAGGCTGATGCCCAGGTGCGTGTTGGAGTGCATGGACAGCTGCTTGCCGTGGGTGCGGCAGATCGCGGCGAGGTCCTGGGTGGCGCGCAGCCCGCCCCAATAGTGGTGGTCGGAGAGCACGACCTGCACGGCGTCGGCGGCGAACGCGGCGGGCACCTCGTCGAGCGCGGTGACGCACATGTTGGTGGCCAGCGGGAGGCTGGTGCGGGCGGCGACCCGCGCCATCTGCTCGGTGCCCGCGGTGGGGTCCTCCAGGTACTCGGCGACGCCTTCGAGCTCGGCGGCGACCCGCAGGCTGGTCTCGACCGACCACGCGCCGTTGGGGTCGAGCCGCAGCGGGGCGTCCGGGAACGCCTCGTGCAGCGCGTGGACCGCGGCGACCTCCTGCTCCGGTGCGAACGCGCCGCCCTTGAGCTTGAAGGAGCGGAACCCGTACCGGTCGGCGAACCGCCGCGCCTGCGCGACGACGCCTGCCGGATCGAGCGCGGCGCCCCAGTCGTCCTCCGGCTCGCCGGGCAGCGGGTGCGCGGCCCACCGGTAGAACAGGTAGCCGCTGTACTCGACGCGGTCGCGGACCTTCCCGCCGAGCAGCGCGTGCACCGGCAACCCGGTCTCGTGGCCGAGCGCGTCGAGCAGCGCCACCTCGAACGCGGACACGACGCTGTGCACCAGCTTCACCTCGGTGCGGGCGCCGCGGAGCCCTTCGGCGACGACGGTGTTGTCGATCCGGGCGATGTCCACTTCGGCGGCCGCGGCGGCGACCCGGGCGAACAGGTCGTTGCGGGCCGTCAGCGGGCGTCCGACGAGCTCCGGACCGAAGGCCTGGGCGATCGTGAGGTAGTCGGTGTCGCCGTAGGTCTCCCCGATGCCGCTCACCCCGTTCTCGGTGACGACCTCGACGATGGTGCGCGGCGTGTACGGCTGGTGCACGCCCTGGACGTTCAGCAGCGGCGGATCGCTGATCAGGATGGGGGTGACGCGGACTTCGGCGATGCGGGTGCTCTCGGGCATGGGATCTCCCTGCTCAGTCCTGGTCGACGAGCGCCAGGCCCGTCTCGATCAGCTTCTGGAGGTCGGCGAGGTCGGCGGGCCCCGGATCGACCAGCGGGGCGCGCACCGGCCCGACGGGCAGGCCGCGCAGCCGGGCGCCCGCCTTGACCAGCGCCACGGCGTAACCGGCCCGGCGGTCGCGGAGTTCGACGAGCGGGAAGTAGAACTCGCGCAGCAGCCCTTCGACTCGCTCCCGGTCCCCGCCGCGCAGCGCGGTGAAGAAGGTCCGCGCGATCTCGGGGGCGAACGCGTGCACCGCGGAGGAGTAGGCGGGGACGCCGATCGCGGAGTAGGCGCGGGCCTGCATCTCGGCGGTGGCCGCGCCGTTGAAGAACAGGAAGTCCGCGGGGGTGCTGAGCGTGAGGCGCTGCAGCGCGTCGAGGTCGCCGTGGCCGTCCTTGAGACCGATGACGGTGGGGAGCTCGGCGATCCGGGCGGCGGCGCCGGGGCCGAAGCGGACGTGGTCGCGCTGGTAGGCGATCAGCGGCAGCCGGGTGTGCTCGGCGACGCGGCGCACCTGCTCGACCACGCCGTCCTGCGGTGCCTTGACGAGGTAGTGCGGGAGCAGCAGTCCGGCGTCGGCGCCCGCGTCCACGGCGCGTTCGGCGAACTGCCGCGCCTGCGCCCAGCCGTAGCCGAGCCCGGCGAGCACCGGGATCCGCCCGTCCGCGACCTCGACGGCGGTCCGCACGACGGCGGCGTGCTCGTCCTGGGTGAGGGAGAAGAACTCGCCGGTGCCGCAGGCGACGAAGAACGCGGCGGGATCGGCGTCGACCTGTCCCCGGAGGTAGGTCCGGAACGCGGCGAGGTCGAGCTCGCCGGCGGCGGTGAACGAGGTGAGGGGGACCGACAGCACGCCGGCGGCCATGCGTTCGCGGAGGTGGGCGGCGAACCTACCGGGGTCGGGTGGCGAGGTACCGAGCGGAGCCGAAGCCATGCGCATCTCGTCTTCATATGTAGACTGCGATTCCTCTTGTAGACGAGATTAGGAATCGGCCCCACCGCTGTCAACGCCCCCGGTGGACCACCGGTGAACTGTTCCCGAACGGTCGCCGCACCCGGACCCGGCCGCACCGGCCGCCCCTAGCTTCGGCCTCGGAAGCGCACTTCCCCGCGCGACGGGAGCCGACATGCCCGACTTCGACTGGTCCTGGGAGACCGCGCTGGCCGCGCTCGGCCTCGTGGTGCCGATCGTGCTCGCGCTCTACGAATTCGCCTTCGTCGGCCGCAAACGGCTCGGCTACCGGGTGCAGCTGGACACCACCGCCACCGACGCCGCGCACCCCGACCGCGGCCGGCTCGACCCCGGCGCGTTCCAAGCCCTGCAGCTGTCCACCGAAGGCGCCGCGCTCACCGCGCCCTCGTTCGTGCTGCTGCGCATCGAGAACGACGGGGCCACCAACATCGACCCCGCCGACTACGCGGTGCTCGACGGCGACAAGGTCGGCATCCGGGTGCGGTTCCCCGGCCGCACCATCGCGGGCATGGTGATCACCGAGCTCAGCAGCGAATTCCTGCGCCCGTCCTTCGGGCCGGATTCCGGGCTGCGCGTCGACCGGGACGTCATCGAACTGCCCAAGGTGCCGCTCAACCGCGGCGCGCACTACAAGGTGCTGGCGGTGCTGGACCGCGCGGCGGGATCGGACCGCGCGGCAGGATCGGACGCCGCGCCGGAGGTCGTCGGCGGCATCAAGGGCGGCGTCGGCACCGGCGCCATCCGCGAGACCCGCAGCCACAACCGGCCACCGCGGCGGATCATGGCGCTGGTGCTGTTCCTGGTGCTGGTCAGCCTCGGGCAGCTCGCGGTCTCGTTGACCCGGCCCGATCCGGTGGCGCTGGAGTGCGCGGCGGGCCGCATCACGCTCACCGGTTCATCGGCGTTCGAGCACGCGGCCCGCGCCGCGGCCGACGCCTACCAGCGGCGCTGCCCCGGCTCGGTGATCATCTCCGACTTCAGCGACAGCGACACCGGCCTCGCCGAGCTCGGCGAGGCCGGACGCGCCGCCCGGGACGGAGCACCGGACCTGCTCGCGTTCTCCGACGGTGCCAAGGGGAACCGCGAGCCGAAGCTGCTGGCGCGCCCCGTGTCGCTGTCGGTGTTCAGCCTCGTCGTCAGCGAGCAGGCGCAGGTGCGGGACCTGTCGCTGGACCAGGTCCGGCGCCTGTACCGGGGCGAGATCACCGACTGGCGGCAGCTGGACGGCGCCGAGCTGCCGGTGCGGCTGGTGAGCCGCGACCGGCAGTCCGGCACCCGGAAGGTCTTCGAACGCCGCCTGCTCGGCGCGGGCGGCGAACGGGCGCCGTGGAACTCCGCCGACTGCGCGGAAGTCCGACCCGAGGAGGCGCCGGGCGTGGTGCACTGCGAACGCGGCGACACCGGCCAGGTGCTGGACGCGGTGCGCCGCACACCCGGCGCTCTCGGCTACGCGGAGGCGGGCCGGATCGAGGGCGACGACCGGGTGCTGCCGGTCCGCATCGACGGCGTGCCCGCCACCCGGGAGACCGTCGTCGACGGCGCCTATCCCTTCTGGGAGACCGAATTCGCCTACACCTACGACGAACCGCGGCCCGGCTCGCTCGTGTCGAGCTTCCTGGAGTTCCTGCGTTCTCCGGCGGGCGGCGCGATCCTGCGGCACGAGGGCGACGTCCCCTGCGCCGACCTGGACCGGCCGTCCCGCTGCACCCCCGAGCAGTGATCAGTCCATTGTGGATCGCTACCGGCGGCGGATCCGGGCCAGGTGCGCGGCGGAATCGACCACCGCGCCGTCGGCGACGTCCAGGCGGCGGGCGTTGTCCCCGGAGGCGATGCCGCGGTACGACACCCGGCGCACCTCCTCGACGTCCCAGCCGTCGGTGAACGCGGCGGCGAAGTCGTCTTGGTGCACCGTCGGCCCGATGCTCTCCGCCACGTCGGCCAGCGCCAGCACGTGCACCACCGAACCCGGTTCGGTCACCGCGCGCAGCGACCGGGCGTAGGCGCTGCGGTCCGCCGGGCCGAACACGTGGAACAGGGCGCTGTCCAGCACCACGTCGAACCGCCGGTTCTCCGGGAGCCGCAACGCGTCCGCGAGCTCGAAGCGCGCGTCCACCCCGCGCCGGGCGGCGTTCGCCCGCGCCCGCTCCAGCGCGTTCGGGGACGAATCCGCGCCCAGCACGTCGTAGCCGCGGCCGGCCAGCAGGATCGTGTGCTCCCCCGTCCCGCAGCCGAGGTCGAGCACCGCGCCCCGGAAGCCGCCGGTGCGCTCCAGCTCCACCACCGCGGGCTGCGGTTCCCCGATCACCCACGGCGGATCACCCGCCGCGTAGAACTCGTCGAACGTCGCGATCGGCACCGTGTTCTCCATCTCGAACCCTTCGGTCGCAGCGGAATTCCGGTGGATCGGGCGGCGCCCGCGGCGGCGGGCAGGGCGGTGGAGCCCGCCGTGCGGTGCCGCCCGATCCGAAACGAACGCTAGGAGTTCGAGCGCGCTCGAAGTCAAGGGCGCGCCGCTATCCTGGCGGCACGCAGCCGCGCCGCACGCCCGCTGCGTTCTCCCGGCTCCGCGCGGACGGCTCCCGTCCCGGGCCGACCCCACCCGCACCGCCCAGGAGGCCCCGCATGTCCGCACCGCGCCGCGTCGTCGTCACCGGCGGCCCGGGTTCCGGGAAGAGCACGCTGCTCGACCGGCTCGGCGCCGCCGGGTGGGCCCGGTCCGAGGAGGCCGGACGCGGCGTGATCCGCGACCAGCTCGCCGTCGGCGGCGGCGGGCTGCCGTGGGTAGATCCGGCGCTGTTCGCGGAACTGATGCTGTGCTGGGAGCTGCGCGAGCACCGGGCCGCGCGGGACGGCGTCACGTTCTTCGACCGCGGGCTGCCGGACATCGCCGGTTACCTGCGCGTCGAAGGCCTCCCGGTGCCCGCGCACGTGCACGCCGCGGCCCGGGACCTGCGGTACTCGGGCCCGGTGTTCCTCGCGCCGCCGTGGCCGGCGATCTACCGGACCGACGCGGAGCGCAGGCAGTCCCCCGAGCTCGCGCGCCGCACCTGCGAGGTGCTCGCCGACACCTACGCCGACTACGGCTACGAGCTCGTGGAACTGCCGCGGGCACCGGTCGCGGAGCGGGCGCGGTTCGTGCTGGAGGTGCTCGGCTAGCTGCGGTCGATGCCGAAGTCGGCGGCGAGCTGGCGGGTGGTGCTGGCGCCGTCCAGGGCCTCCCGGATCAGGTCCGCGTGACCGCCGTGCTGCGCGGTCTCCCGCAGCAGGTGGCCGACGACGCGGCGCGCGGTCCACTCGGCTCCCGGCGGGAACCACGGCGCCGCGGGCAGCGGCAGCGGCACGCCCAGGTCCGGGAGCTCGGCCACGGCCCGGTCGGTGTCCTCGGCGGCCTGCCGGTAGTCGTCGATGAGGTCGGCCAGCGCATCATCCGGCCCCATCCGCAGGCTGTCCGGATCGGCGCCGCCGAGCTGCTCCGGATCGGGCCGCGAGCGCAGCACCCGCGTCCACTCCCGCTCCACCGCGGCGAGGTGCTTGAGCAGCCCGCCCAAGGTGAGGTCGCTCGCGGTGGTCCGCCGCGCCGCGGCGGCGTCGCTGAGCCCGCGCACCGTGATCAGCAGCGCGTGCCGTTGTTCTCCCAGCAGACCCAGCAGATCCGTCCGCTCGTCCGTTCCCGTCATTCCGTCGCACCTTCCCCAGTCGATCGCCTCCGGAACGCTAGAGCACACCCCCGACACCCACATCGGCTGAAAGACCGGACCGCCCGGCACCAGCGGGCCGGCGATCGAGGGCGGCGGGCAGGTCGGCGGGCAGGTCAGGCGACGCTGCGGAAGGTGCGCCGGTAGCGGGCCGGGCTGGTGCCGACGAGCCGCTTGAACCGATCCCGGAACGTCGTCGGCGAGGTGAACCCGACCTGCTCGGCGATCCGCTCCACCGGGTGCCCGGTGGTCTCCAGCAGGTGTTGCGCCCGCCGCAGCCGCGCCCGGTGCAGCCATTGCAGCGGAGTGGTGCCGGTCTGCTCGCGGAACCGCCTGCTGAGGGTGCGGCTGCTGAGCGCCGCGCGCGCGGCGATGTCCGCCAGGGTCAACGGCTGGTGCAGGTTGTCCTCCAGCCAGTGCAGCAGCGGCTGCACGCTGGCGCCGTCGGGGGCGGGCGGCTCGTGCGCGATGAACTGGGCCTGCCCGCCGTCGCGCTCCAGCGGCATCACCGCGAGCCGCGCCGAATCGGCCGCCACCGCCGAGCCGTGGTCGAGCCGGATCATGTGCAGGCACAGGTCCATCCCGGCGGCCGCTCCGGCCGAGGTGAGCACGTCGCCCTCGTCCACGTACAGCACGTCCGGATCGACCTCGACCGACGGGTGCATGCGGGCGAGCTCGGCGGTGCCGAGCCAGTGCGTGGTGGCCCGCCGCCCGTCCAGCAGCCCGGCCGCGGCGAGCGCGAACGCGCCGGTGCAGATGGAGGCGATCCGGGCTCCGCGCGCCGCCGCGTCCCGCAGCGCCGCCAGCGCCTCCTCCGGAACGGGCGCGGGCGCCCCGGCCTGCCCCGGCACGACGACGGTGTCGGCGTCGCGCAGCCCGTCCAATCCCCACGGCGCGCGGATCGAGAACGGCCCCGCGCCCACCTCGCCGTCCACCGCGCACACCCGCACCTGGTAGCCGGGCGATCCGTCGGCGAGCCGCACCCACCCGAAGGTGTCCGCCGGGATGGACAGGTCGAACGGCACGACAGGGTCGAGGGCGAGCACGGCGACGAGGTGCATGGGGTACCTGTTCACGGATCCGGGGGCGGGTCGAACTCCACTGCTACCACCGATTCCCGCGGATGGCCAGAATTCGGTGGTCTCCGTCGTTCTCGCCACGCGCGCGGGCGCCCGGCGCGCTCCTGCCGTCGGTTCCTGCTCGTGGCCCCCGGCGGGGCGGGCGGTCCGCTGACCGAGGTGATCGACGAGGTGCTGGCGCGGGCGGCGCGTTCCCCGCTCGGCGCGCTGCTCGCGGCGGCCGTGCGGCGCCGCGGGAGCCCGGACGGATGTCGGCGGGCGGAGGACGATGGGGGCATGTGCCGAAGCATCAAGACCCTCCGCCCGCCGTACGCGGAGCAGGTGACCGAGCAGGACGTGCGCGCGGCCGCCCTGCAGTACGTGCGCAAGATCTCCGGGTTCCGCGCGCCCGCCGCGCACAACGCGGCGGCGTTCGACCGAGCCGTCGACGAGGTCGAGCGGGCCACGGCCGCGCTGCTGGAGTCGCTGGAGGTCCGCGGCTCCCGGTCCTGACCGGGTCAGAACAACCGGCCGGCGTCCTCCGCCGGGGGTTCCTCCAGCGCCAGCAGGTAGCGCTTGCGGTCGAGGCCGCCCGCGTAGCCGGTGAGGCTGCCGTCGGCGCCGATCACCCGGTGGCAGGGCACGATCACCGGCAGCGGGTTCCGCCCGTTGGCCGCGCCCACGGCCTGCGAGTGTCCGACGTCGCCGAGCCGCCGCGCGAGCGCGCCGTAGCTGGTGGTCTCGCCGTAGGGGATCTCCTGGAGCAGTTCCCACACGCGCAGCTGGAAGGGTTCGCCACGGGGCGCGAGCGGCAGCTCGAACCGGGTGCGCCGCCGGTCGAAGTACTCGGCGAACTGCCGCTCGGCCTCCGCGAACAGCTCGGTCCCGGCGGACTCGCCGATGTCCTCCTCGCGGTGCCCGCCGCCCGCGAAGCGCACCGCGGTCAGCGCGTCGTCGCGGGCGATGAGCGTCAGCTCGCCGAGGGGCGTGCCGATCACCGCGTGCGTCGTGCTCATGGCCTGCTCCCGTCTCGCGCCCGTCGGTACCACTATGCAGACGCGGCGCGGGCCTCGGACGTGCGGGCCGCGCGCAGATCGACTGGAAAATTCCTACTGGAATAATCAGGTCCATGACGACGGCACCACCCGCGCGCCCGGCCAAGCGCGGCCGACCCGGCTACGACCTGGAATCCCTGCTGGCGGTCGCGGTGGAGCTGTTCAACGACCGCGGCTACGACGGCACCAGCATGGAGGACCTCTCCCGCAAGCTCGGCATCAGCAAGTCCGCGATCTACCACCACGTGCCGAGCAAGCAGGAGCTGCTCCGGCTCGCCACCGACCACGCGCTGGACGGCCTGTTCGCCGTCGCCGACGAAGCGCGGGAGCAGGACGCGCGCGCCGTGGCGCGGCTGGAGCACCTGGTCCGCGGCAGCGTGCTGGTGCTGGTGGACCGGCTGCCGTTCGTGACCCTGCTGCTGCGGGTGCGCGGCAACACCCCCGTGGAGCGGGCGGCGCTGGACCGGCGCCGCGAGTTCGACCAGCTGGTCACCGACCTGGTCGGCGAGGCGGTCGCGGACGGCGACCTGCGCGCCGACGTCGACCCGGCGACCGCGGGGCGGCTGCTGTTCGGGATGGTCAACTCGCTGGCGGAGTGGTACCGCCCGCACGGCGGAGTGGGCGCCGCGGAACTCGCGGACACCGTGGTGGCGACGGCGTTCGACGGGTTGCGCGTGCACCCGGCCTGAAATCCGCTCGCCGGGCGGAACCGGAACACCCGAATTCGAGACGCGCGGTTCCCGTTCGGCCGCGCTTTCCCGGCCGGAACCAATTCCCGGGACGCCCCGGAGGCGGAGGCCGCACCGCGGTCGCGACCCCCGCTCTCCACCAGGTGGGTCGGCGGCGACAGCACCGGGTTCGGGGCTCGGCCGTCTGCGAGTGCCCCACCGGAGCACCGTCGCGCCACCGGAAATGCGTCCGTTTCGGGGTCGGACTGCGTTCTCCGGAATCCGCGACCACTGATCCCACAACGGGATCGTGGACCGGGCACTGTCCATTCGCAACACAAGAACACCCGGATGCTCCCCGATCGTGGGGAAGTCGCTCGAAACGACGCTCGATTCCGCGCGCATCCACCCGCACACTCGAAGCGGAATGCGAAAAGGGAGGCACGTCATGAGGAATTCCCGCGGCTCGTCGTCGCGCCGGCTCACCGCCGCGTTCGCGTGCGCGCTGGTCGCCACCACCGTGCAGTGCGGGAACCCGCAACCGCCGGCGGGCGAACCGGCACCGCGCTTCACCTCCAGCGTGGAACCGGTGGACGCCGCCCGGCTCGGCGCGAGCTGGCACCCCGGCTGCCCCGTCGCCCCGGACCGGTTGCGCCTGCTGCGGCTGAGCCACGTCGGCGTGGACGGGCAGGAGCGCACCGGGGAACTCGTCGTGCACGAGGACCGGGTGCGCCAGACCGTCGACGCCTTCGCCCGGCTGCACGCGCTGCGGTTCCCCATCGAGCGGATGCGCCCCGCCGGGGACTACCCCGGGGCCGAGGACGAGACGTCGATGCGGGCGAACAACACCTCGGCGTTCAACTGCCGCGGGATCTCCGGCAGCGGCTCGTGGTCGCAGCACGCCTACGGACGGGCGGTGGACGTGAACCCGCTGCGCAACCCGTACCTGAGCTCGGAGGGCGACCTGCAGCCGGCCACCGCCGGGCCGTACCTGGACCGCACCCGCCGCGATCCGGGGATGCTGCACGACGGGGACGCGGCGGTGCGGATGTTCACCGACGCGGGCTGGACCTGGGGCGGGTCCTGGCACGATCCGAAGGACTACCAGCACTTCGAACTGCCGTGACCGCAGTGGGCTGACCCGACCTCGCGCCGCGGTTCCACGCCGGAGGTGCCGTGCTCGTTGCTCACCCGGTCCCGCCGCGCCGGCGCGGTTCGCGGCGCGCCGGACGGCTCGCCGCCAGGTCGCACCGCGCGCCGGGACACCGGTTCCAGCACCGGGTTCCGCCGACGTCCGAGCCGGCTTCCCGCACCAGCGCGGTGATTCCGCGGGACCGCAGCTCGGGCAACGCGTGCAGGCCGACGCATCCGGCGCCGACCACCACGACGTCGACCTCCGGCCCGGCTGCCGCAGTTTCCCCGCATGCACCGCGGTTTTCCGCTCCGCAGCGGGGAATCCAGCGCGGTGGCGGGGCGGTGACGAGAGGAGTCACCGAGGTGGCCGAGCGCCGGATCAGGCCGCGGACGGTCCGCCCGAGCGCGCCTGCGGCACTCCCCCGCCCCGGCCTTCGTCCGGGTCGAGACCCAGCATGTCGAGCAGTTCGGCCAGTTGCGCGGCGTCGTTCGCGTGGTGCGCGGTGGCGCGCACCGCCCGCGACCGCTCCTGCGGAGTCGGCTCGTGCGCGTCGGCCTGCTGCGGTGTGGGTCGTGCCTGCATCGTCCGTCCTCCCCCGAGTGGTTCCGTGCGGTCGCCGATACTGCCAGCCCCATCGCGCCGCGACACGGCCGAAAGTCCCGTCCCGCGCACCCCGGGACGGGGAGCGCCGGGAGTGGCGCGAGTGGGTGAGGCCGGGGCCCTGCCGCGAGATGCGTCACCCGCCCGGCGGGACCGCGTGCGGTTGAACCGGCGCCGCACCGGGCACTTCCGGGGTGCGGGATCGTCGACGAGGAGCTCACGTGCGTGTCCTGATCACGGGTTGGCCCAGCTTCCTGCACTCCGAGTTCTCCGCGGGCGACGTGGCGGCCATGCGGCGGGTGGCGGACGCGCTCGGCACCTCGGGGATCCCGCACGAGCTGGCGTGGAGCCCGGTGCTGGTCCCCGGATCGCTGACCCTCGACGACGCGGATCCGGGAGAGTTCACCGACCTCGTGTTCGTGAGCGGTCCCGCGCACGGCAGGCAGGTCGAGGAGCTGCACCAGCGGTACGCGCGGTGCAGGCGCAACCGCCATCGGCGTCACGGTGATCGACGAACAGGCGCCCGCGGTGCGCGGCTTCCACCACGTGCTCGCCCGGGACCGGCCGCGGGTGCCGGCGACCCGGGACCTCGCCGCGGGCGGATCGATCAGCCCGACGCCGGTGGCGGCGATCGTGGTGTCCCACGGGCGCCGCGAGTACGGCCCGCTGCGCAGGCACGACGGCGTGCACCGGTACCTGCTGAACTGGATCGGCCGGACCGACTGCGCGCCGATGGTGGTGGACCTGCGGCTGGACCGGGTGAATGCGCGGTTGTGCTCGACGGCCGACCAGTTCGCGACGCTGCTCGGGCGGGCCGACGTGGTGGTGACCTCCCGGTTGCACGGGCTGGTGTTCGCGCTGGCGCAGGGGATCCCGGCGATCGCCGTCGACCCGGTGGGCGGGGGCGGGAAGGTCTCGGCGCAGGGCGCGGCGTGGCAGTGGCCCGCGGTGCTGTCCTCGGAGGAGCTCTACGACGGCGGTGACGGGCAGGCCGGCGCGCTGCTGGACCGCTGGTGGCAGTGGTGCCTGGGGCCGGAGGGGCGGGAGATGGCCGCCGACCGCGCCGACCAGGCCGCGGACGCGGGCAGCAGCCAGCTGTTGGACCTGGTCGAACGGCTCCGCTCCGCGACCCCCGCCGAATGAGCGGGCCCGCCCGCACCCGGCGGCGGTGGTGGCCGCCCGTCGGCGGCTGACGACCACCGAGCGACGGGAACCACCCGCGGGTGCTCAGCGGTTCCCGGACGGCGATGTCGCCGTGCTGCGCGAGGGAGCGCGGCCCGACCGGGAAGCGGGCGGCGGGGAAGCGGGCAGCGGGGAACCACCCGAGCGCTACGCGGCCCGAGTTCGCAGCCGGGCAGCGGGATTCCGCCCTGCGGCCCCGCGCGACGGGAACAGCGCGGTCACTCCAGGTCCCCCGGGCGGATCCGGTAGACGCCCAGGGGCCGGTCGTAGTACTTCGTGGTCTCGCCGACCCATTCCATGCCGAGGCGCTGCGCGGTGGCGTGCGCGCGGTCGTTGGCCGGGTCCACGACGGCGAACAGCTCGATGGCCTCGTGCTCGAACGCCCAGCGGATCAGCGCGCCGGTCGCCTCGGAGGCGTAGCCGTGGCCCCAGGCGTTCGGGCGCAGGTGCCAGGCCACCTCCACGTCCTCGAAGTGCGGGGGCAGCAGCCGCAGCTCGGCGCCGCCGATGACCTCGCCGGTGCCGCGGTGCTCGAACGCCCACCGGCCCAGCGGGGGCGGCAGCTCGCGCTGCTCCTCGATCCACTGGGTCAGCACGCGGCGCATCGCGGCCAGGTCGGCCACCCGCGGCATGGACGGGACCAGCCAGTCGGTGACGGTGGTGGTGCCGTAGACGGCGAAGGCGCCGTCGACGTCCTCGGGCCGCCACTCCCGCAGCAGCACCCGTTCGCTCACCGGCATCGCCACCATGCGGGAAACGCTACTGCTTGTGCTGCGGCTCGTCTTGCTCAGCGGCCGGGTCGCGGGGCCCGGCGAGTACCGGAACCAGCTGGTACCGAAGGCCTTGGTGATCTCGGCCGGCGGGACGCGTTCGTCCACTTCGGACTCTTCCGCCCCACCGCTCCGCCGGGCGGCCCTCCGCCGGGAACCGCGACGCGGTGGGTTGACATCGCGACCACCGCCGCCAACACTGCGAGCAATAACCGACTGTTCGGTCAGTACGAGGTGGTGGAGCCCGGTGAGCACGGTGGAACCCGTCGCGGACGCGGCGAGAACGATGTTCGACGAGGACACCGCGTCCCGGGAACTCGGCATCGAGCTGCACGCGGCCGCCGACGGCCGGGCGACCGCGTGGATGACGATCACCCGCTCGATGGTCAACGGCCACGGCATCGCGCACGGCGGCTACGTGTTCCTGCTCGCCGACACCGCGTTCGCCTGCGCCTGCAACAGCCACGGCCCCGTGACCGTCGCCGCCGGTGCCGAGATCGACTTCGTCGCCCCCGCGCACGAGGGCGATAGGCTGCACGCCGAAGCGACCGAGCGCACCCGCTACGGCCGCAGCGGGATCTACGACATCACCGTGCGCCGCGAACACGACGCGGCGGTGATCGCCGAGTTCCGCGGGCGCAGCAGGACGATCGACGGCCGGACGAGGACGGGCGCATGACCGGGACCACCACGACCGCCGCGGCCGACGAGACCGCACCACGCGACGAGGACGAGCTCCGCGCCCGCCAGCTGGACCGGCTGCGCTGGACGCTGCGGCACGCCTACCGCAACGTTCCCTTCTACCGCGCCAAGTTCGACGCCGCCGGGGTACACCCGGACGACTGCCGCGAACTGGCCGACCTCGCGAAGTTCCCCGTCACCACCAAGGAGGACCTGCGGGCGAACTACCCGTTCGGCATGTTCGCCGTCCCGCGCGAGCAGGTCAGCCGGGTGCACGCCTCCAGCGGCACCACCGGGCAGCCCACCGTCGTCGGCTACACCCGGCACGACCTGGACGTGTGGGCCGAGGTGGTGAGCCGCTCCATCCGCGCCGCGGGCGGGCGCCCCGGCGACCTGGTGCACATCTCCTACGGCTACGGCCTGTTCACCGGCGGGCTCGGCGCGCACTACGGCGCGGAACGCCTCGGCTGCACCGTGGTCCCCGCCTCCGGCGGGATGACCGCGCGGCAGGCCCAGCTCATCCGCGACTTCCGCCCCGACCTGATCATGGTGACGCCGACGTACATGCTCGCCCTCGTCGACGAGCTGCGCCGCCAGGGCGTCGACCCGCGGGAGACCGGGCTGCGCGCCGGGATCTTCGGCGCCGAACCGTGGACCGAGGAGATGCGCGGGGAGCTGGAGCGCTCCCTCGACATCGACGCGGTCGACATCTACGGGCTGTCCGAGGTGATGGGGCCGGGCGTCGCCGCCGAATTCGCCGAGACCAAGGACGGCCTGCACATCTGGGAGGACCACTTCTACCCCGAGGTGATCGACCCGGTGCTGGGCGACCCGCTGTCCGACGGCGAACCGGGTGAGCTGCTGTTCACCTCGCTGACCAAGGAGGCGCTGCCGATCATCCGGTACCGCACCCGCGACCTCACCCGGCTGCTGCCGGGCACCGCGAACCCGGCGATGCGCCGGATGGAGCGGATCACCGGGCGCAGCGACGACCTGATCATCCTGCGCGGCGTCAACGTCTTCCCCACCCAGGTCGAGGAACTGGTGCTGCGCGCCGAAGGGCTGTCCCCGCACTTCCAGATCACCCTGTCCCGGCAGGGCCGGATGGATCGCATGACGATCACCGTCGAAGCCGCCGAGGACTGCACCCCGGGGCAGCGCGGCGCCGCACCGGACTCGCTGGCCCGCGCCGTCAAGGACGCGATCGGCATCACCGCGGAGGTCGTGGTGGCCGACCCGGGCGCGCTGGAGCGCTCCGTCGGAAAGCTGCGCCGGGTGCTGGACCGGCGCGGCGCATGACCGGCCGTGGCCGGGGCAGGCCCGGGCACGACCTGGATTCGCTGCTGCGCATCGCGGCCGTCGTCTTCCACGAACGCGGCTACGACGGCACCAGCATGGACGTGCTCGCCCAGCGGCTCGGCATCACCAAGTCGGCGATCTACCACCACGTCTCCGGCAAGGAGGAACTGCTGCGGCGCACCGTGGACCGGGCGCTGGACGCGCTGCTGGCGGTGACCGGCGAACCCGGGTCGCAGCAGGGCCCGGCGATCGACCGGCTGCGCCACGTGGTGCGGCGCAGCGTGCACGTCCTCGTCGCCGAGCAGCCGTTCGTGACGGTGCTGCTGCGGGTGCGCGGCAACAGCGAGGTGGAGCGCGACGCGCTGGCCCGGCGCCGCGAGATCGACGCGTTCCTCGGCAAGCTGGTCGCCGAGGCCGAGCGGGACGGGAGCCTGCGCCCCGACCTCGATCCGGCGCTGACCAGCAGGCTGCTGTTCGGCACCGTGAACTCGATCATCGAGTGGTACCGGCCGCAGCCGGGCCTAGACGCCGAGCAGCTCGCCGAGGCCGTCACCCGGCTCACCTTCGACGGGCTGCGGAACCCGTCCGCTCAGCCCTGATCGACGGGCCGCCCGTCGAACAGCCGCATCGCGAAGTGCAGCTCGTAGCGCACCGACGGGCCGTGCAGCAGGGAACGCTCCAGCACCCGTTCGATGCGCACGATCCGCTTGCGCACCGCGGGGACCGACAACCCGAGCTCCGGGGCCGCCGCCTCCAGCCGGGCACCGCCGTCCAGCCACGCGCGCAGGGTCGGCAGCAGGTGCGGTTCGGCGTCGCGCAGCGGAGCCAGCAGGCGGGCCGCCCAGGACCGCACCTCGGGCGGTTCCAGCAGGTCCGGCAGCCGCGTCGGGCCCGGTTCCGCCGCCGTCGCCCCGGATCGGACGGCGAGGTGCAGCGCCAGGTGCAGCCGCGCCTGGGTGGGAAGGTCGCGCACGTCGCAGTCCAGCAGCCGCTCCAGCTGCGCGAGCCGCGACCCCAGCGTGTTGCGGTGGATCTTGAGCTGGCGGGCGCCGCCGGTGCCGAAGTTCAGCCACGCCCCCAGGGTCAGCTCCAGCGCCGCCGCGTCCGGATCCTGCGCTCGGGCGGGCTCGAAGGCGCGCAGCGGGGCCAGCACCCGCTCGGCCCAGCGCTCCCCCGCCGCGCCGACCACGGCGGCCTGGCTCTCCTGGAAGGCGAACATCTCGAACGAGCCCGCCCCGCCGCGGGCGGCCGCCAGGGCGTGGAACGCCTGCTCGTAGCCGACGGCGACCTCGCGCAGCGCCACCACCCGGCTCGCGCCGACCCGGATCCGGTCCGGGCCGGACACCAGGTCCCGCACCAGCTCCGCCACCGAGTTCGCGGGCCGGTGGTGCTGGTGCTCACCGGACGGCACCAGCACGATCAGGTGCTTGACGTACACCGGGCAGTGCACGATCCACGCCCGGTGCCCGGTGACCCCGGAGATCCGCGCCGCCAGCGCGTCCCGGTCGACCTTGCCCGCTTCGATGACGTACACGGTGAGGAACGCGGGCAACCGCGGGCTGAGCGCGCTCGCGACCCGCTGCGCGCTGTCCGGGTGCCCCAGCATCAGCAGGTGCAGCACCGATTCGCGGACCGCGGTCGCCGCCGCGAGCACCCGCCGGGACTGCTGCCGGGCGAGGTCGGTCTGCCACCGCAGGGCCAGCAGCCGGGAGGCGTCGGCGAGGTAGCGGTCCACTCCGGCGGTTCCGGCGGCGGGCAGCGACACCACCAGCACGGGCGCGTCCGGTCCCGCGTCGAGCCGCTGGGCGCAGATCATCCGGTCGTCGCGGTGCACGGCGGCCGAGTGCGCCTGCCCGGACCGGATGCGGTCGAGGTCGTCGGCGATCGCGGCGAGCGCGTCCGGGGGCGGCACCGGCGCGGGCACGACGGGCTCTCCGGCGGCGTCGAGCAGCGCCGCCCGGCCGCGCACGGTGTCGGCGACGCGGCGCACCAGCAGCCGGAGCCCGTCCGGCAGCAGCGCGTCCTGGTGCAGGCGGCGCAGCCGGTCGGCGTCGAGATCGGGCTCGGTGGACGGGGTCCGCGGCGGCACGGGCGCCGAGCCTATCGGGCACGGGTGCCGGAGCGGGGCCGGTCGGCGGATCCCGGCACCGGACGCCCGCGCCGCCGGCACGCGCCACGTCGCCGCCCGCCGACCGAGGTGGCAAATTCTTACTGTTCGGCCGCACGACTGGGCGAAGTGAAACTTCCCCGCCGAGTCGATCAAGCTCTACTGTTGGTGCCTTCCAAGGGGGCATCGGGGTTTGGGGGGGGGGGGGGGGCCCCGCCCCGTATTAAAAAAGCCGCCCCCCCCCCCGGCCGGGCCGGGGGGCGCGCCCCGGCCGGCCCGGGGGGCCCCCCCCCCCCCGCCACCCC
>NZ_JAIUKC010000055.1:0-26695 GCF_020177435.1 Saccharopolyspora sp. 7B
CCCCCATCTCCACCATCACACTAAACCCCGCCGCTCATAATACACCCCTGTTTTGTCCGAGCCACCCCGGGAGCCCGCGGGGGGCGGCTCCGGCCGCCCCCCCCAACTCGGTAAACGATCGGCCGCGCCACGCTCGGCGGCGCGGTGGCGGATCCCGCGCGGCAGCAGGGCTCCTCCCCGGAACCGACTGCCGCGCGGAGGTCCACCGGTGGCGACCGGCGCGTCAGTGGATCGCGATGAGCCCCAAGGCGAAGCCCGCGGCGATCACCACGAGCGACACCAGCAACGCCCACTTGATCGCGAACCGGTGCTGGTCGCCCAAGTCCACCTTCGCCAACCCGATCAGCACGTACATCGCGGGCACCAGCGGGCTCAACATGTGGATCGGCTGGCCCAGCAGCGACGCCCGCGCCACCTCCATCGCCGAGATGCCGTGCTGCGCGGCCGTCTCCGCCAGGATCGGCACCACGCCGAAGTAGAACGCGTCGTTGCTCATGAAGAACGTGAACGGGATGCTCAGCACCGCGATCACCACGCTGAAGTACGGGAACAGCGCGTCCGGCATGCCGTGCAGCAGGTACTGCGCCATCTGCTCGATCATCCCGCTGCCCGAGAGCACCCCGGTGAACACGGCCGCCGCGAACACCATCGACACCACCGCGACCACGCTGTCCGCGTGCGAGGCGATGCGCGCCGCCTGCTCCTTGATGCTCGGGTAGTTCACGATCAGCGCGATCCCGGTCCCGATCATGAACAGCACCGCGATCGGCAGCACCCCGGAGATCAACGCGACCAGCAGCGCCACCGTCAGCGCCGCGTTGAACCAGAGCAGCCGCGGACGCAGGCTCTCCCGGTCCGGGTGCAGCACGTCGAAGTCGCCGCCGTCCTCGGCACCGGTGCCACCGGACTCCGCCGACCCTCCGCCGCCCGCGCCGACCCCGGCCAGGACCGGCTCCGCGGTGCGCGCCCGCAGCTTCGCCCGCTCCCGCAGCCCCAGCACGTAGGCGATGACGAACACCGTCACCAGGCCGGCACCGAGCGCCGGGATCATCGGCACGAACATCTCCTGCGGATCCAGCCGCAGCACGCTCGCCGCCCGCGCGGCCGGACCACCCCACGGCACCACGTTCAGCACCGCGTTCGTCATGCACGCCAACCCCGTCATCAGCACCGGGCTCACCCCGAGCTTGCGGTAGATCGGCAGCAGCGCCGACACCGTGATCATGAAGGTGGTCGTGCCGTCGCCGTCCAGCGAGACCACGGCGACCAGCACCACCGTCCCCACGATCAGCTTCAGCGGGTCGTCCCCGGTGAGCCGGACGACCGCCCGCGCCACCGGGTCGAACAACCCCGCGTCGATCATGATGCCGAAGTAGAGGATGGCGAACATCAGCATCGCCGCGGTCGGCGCCAGCGACGTGATGCCGTCGGTGACCATCTCACCCAGGTCCGGCGCGAAACCCGCGATCACCGCGAAGATCGCCGGGATCACGATCAGCGCCACCATCGGCGCCAACCGCTTGCTCATGACCAGGTAGAGGAAGACCGACACCATCGCCAAACCGAGCAACGCGATCACCGCACTACCCCCCTTCGAACCACGACGTGGCCCACGTAACACCGTTGTTCCATTTCGCGGAACCGTAGGTGCCGCACGCCCGTGACGGGAGGGTTAACGACCTTGTACGCCTAGCCCGCGTTGCGCGCGTTCTGCGCGTTCTGCTCACCCGCACCCGCGCCGCGGCCCGGGCCGGGCGAAACGGCTGGGTAGGGTCGCGCCATGTCCCGCCGCCCCATGCGGTTCGCCCGGCAGGTGCTCGCGTTGCAGATCGGGCTCGTCGTCCTGATCACCGGCGTGGGTTTCGCGGTCGCCGCGACCCTGCTCGACCGCAGCCTCGTCGACCAGTACGGGCAGCGCGCCCTCGGCGTGGCCCGCTCCGTCGCCGCCGACGACGACCTCGCCGCCGCCGTCGCCGACCCGGCCCGGCACCCCCGGGTCGCCACCAAGGCCGAACGCGTCCGCGACGCCACCGGGGCGCTGTTCATCGTCGTCACCGACGACCGCGGCGTGCGGCTCGCCCACCCCGACCCCGAGCAGATCGGCGACCCGGTCAGCACCGACCCGCAAGCCCTCGCCGGCCGGGAAGTGGTGGACGTGCAGCGCGGCACCCTCGGCTGGTCCGCGCGCGGCAAGGTCCCGCTGCGCACCACCGACGGCCGCATCGTCGGGCAGGTCAGCGTCGGCTTCGACGCCCGGCAGATCCACACCACCTTCCTGCGGCTGCTCGGCACCTCCGCCGCGGTCGCCGCCGGCGCGCTGCTGCTCGGCGTCGCCGGCTCCGCGCTGCTCACCAGGCTGCTCAAGCGGCGCACGCTCGGCCTCGAACCGCACGAGCTCACCGAACTCGTCCGGCAGCGCGAAGCGGTGCTCTACGGCATCGGCGAAGGGGTGCTCGCCGTCGACGCCGACGACCGGGTCACGTTCCGCAACGCCGAGACCGAACGGCTGCTCGGCCACGCCGTCGAACCCGGCACCCCGGTCGGTGAACTCGACCTGCCGCCGCGGCTGCGGGCCGCGCTGCTCGACCACCGGGCCGTGGACAACCTCATCACCGTCACCGCCGACCGGGTGCTCGTCGCCCACCACCGCCCGGTGCGCCGCGACGGCACCGACCTCGGCGGCGTCGTCACCCTGCGGGACCGCACCGACCTGGACAAGCTCACCCGCGAGCTCGAATCGGTCCGCGGCACCGCCGACGTGCTGCGCGCCCAGCGCCACGAGTTCACCAACCGGCTGCACGCGCTGTCCGGACTGCTGCAGACCGGGCACCGGCAGGAAGCGGAGGACTACCTGCACGCCCTGTTCCAGGGCTCCATCGCGGGGCTCGGGCCCGCCGCCGACGCCGTGCGGGACTCGCACCTGGTGTCGTTCCTCGGCGCGAAGAAGGCCGCCGCCGCCGAGAAGGAGGTGGCCCTGGAGCTCGGCGAGACCAGCTGGGTCGCCACCGCCGTCACCGCGCCCGTCGAAGTCACCACCGTGCTCGGCAACCTCGTCGACAACGCCTGCGACGCGGCCCGCGCGGGCGCCGCCCGGCCCGCCCGGGTCGACGTGGACCTGCTCTCCGACGGCAGCACCCTGCACCTGTCCGTGCTCGACACCGGGGACGGCGTGCCCGCCGCGCTGCGCGCCGAGGTGTTCACCGAGGGCAGCACCAGCAAGGACGGCGAGGGGCACGGCATCGGGCTGGCCCTCGCCCGGCAAGCGGCCCGCGCCCTCGGCGGCGAGGTCCGGCTCGCCGACCCCGGCGGCGGTGCGCACGGCGCGCTGTTCGTCGCCCGGCTGCCCGGCGCCCTCGCCGAACCCGCCGATCCCGCCGAGTCCGCCGAGTCCGCCGAGTCCGCCGAAACCACCGAACAGGAGGCGAACCGATGATCCGGGTCCTCGTCGTCGAAGACGACTTCCGCGTCGCGCAGGTGCACGCCGAGTTCACCGACCGGGTGCGCGGCTTCCGCACCGTCGGCATCGCGCACTCCGCCGCCGAAGCCCGCGACCTCATCGCCGAGCACCGGCCCGAGCTCGTACTGCTGGACAACTACCTGCCGGACGGTCCCGGCGTGGGCCTGCTCGCCGAACTGGACGTCGACGCGATCATGCTCACCGCCGCCTCGGACCCGGCCACGGTGCGCGCCGCGCTGTCCGCCGGAGCGCTGAACTACCTGGTGAAACCGTTCACCGCACACCAGCTCAAGGACCGGCTCACCGCGTACGCGCACTACCGGTCCCGGCTCCCGGCGGGCGACGAGCCGGTGGACCAGGCCGAGATCGACCGGGCCATGCGCTCGCTGCGCGACGGGGACCGGCCGAGCACCCCGAAGGGGCAGTCCTCCATCACCACCAAGCTGATCACGGACGCGTTGCGCGCGGCCGACGGGCCGCGGTCGGCCTCCGAGATCGCCGACGAGCTCGGCATCGCCCGCGCCACCGCGCAGCGCTACCTCGCCGGACTCGCGCAGGAGGGGAAGGCGACGATGACGTTGCGGTACGGAGCGAGCGGCAGGCCGGAGCACCAGTACGAACCCTGCTGAGCCGAACCCCGGACGGTCAGCGCCGAGGTGCCGGCGGGTGCATGTGGTGGGCGCGGACGGCGCGCAGTACGTCTTGCAGGGTGAAGTGGGCGAGATCGCCCGGGCGGGCGCGATCGGGGGCGCGGACGGCGGCGGCCTGCTCCACGCCGAGCGCGCGCAGCCAGCGGAGGAGGTCGTGGCGCGGCAGCGTCCCGGACGCCGCACCGGGCCCCGCGGCGAGCAGCGCGCGCAGCACCGGGGTGAGCATCCGGTCGAACGCGGCCTCGCCCTGCTCGAACAGCACAGCCTCGCACGCCTGGTGGAACCGTTCGCGACCGATGGCCGTTCCAGATCCCGCGGCGCCCGCCACGTGCTCGAACAACCAGCATAAAGATTTCCGGAGCTCCCCCGGATCCGCGGTCGCACCGGCCTGGAATTCACGCACCACTCGGTCGGCTTCCGCCGCCCAGTCCGATCGTGGCGACACCGCCCGGCTCGAATTCCGCGAACCGGAACGCGATCCTCGTCGACGGTTCAGCACGACATGCACCATGACCCCCATCATTCTCCTGTGACCGGACTCGCGCGGTGCGCGCGGCTCATTCGGCCGGACTCGAACCGGCGGGCAATGATTCGAGGAACGTGCGGAATGCATCCGCATCAACCCCGAATGGGCCGTGCAATGGATGCATCAGTTGCACCGAGAGGTAGAGGGTGAATCCGAGGGTCAAGGTGAGCAGCACCATCGTCGCGACGTTGGCGGGTCGGGCGCTCAACCCCACCAGCAGCGGGAACGCGATCATCAGCACCGCGCCGAGCACGCTGCCCGCCAGCAGCACCAGGTTGAACCGCTGGTCGTCGGTGGAGATGTCGACCCGCTCCCGGTGGGCCTCGTCGATCTGGCGCAGGTCGGTGAGCACCTGCTCGCGGGCGGACTTCAGCACCTCGGTGTCCGCGGGCAGCGCGATCGCCTCCGCCCGCATCCCGTCGATCAGCCGGTCCACCTGCGCATCGGGCCGCCCCTGGTCCAGGGACGGCCACTCGTGCTCGGCGACCCGGGCGGCGTACTGCTCGGCCAGCGAGCGCAGCGCGGTGGCCTGCTCCGCGGGCACCGCGGCGACCTGCCAGTGCACGTCGCTGAGCGCGTTGACCTCCTGCTGCGCCGCCTTCTCCACGTCGTCGCCGTTCTGCCAGGCGAACACGATGTAGAACGCGAGGACCACGGTGAACAGCGCGTTCAGCACGCCGCCGACGAACGACTGCGAATCCGAGTCGGAGTCACCGGCCGCGACGGCTGCGCGACGGGCGCCGAGCAGCGTCACCGCGCCCACGGCCGCGGTGAGCAGCACGAGGGCCAGAAATCCGAGGTAGATCACGAGGTATCCGTTCTGACTGCGCGGACGGGCGCGGACACGCCCGCGGAATGTTCGGAATGGGGCGAATTCGGTCGCGCGGTGCCATCGGTGAACCGCGCGCGACGTCGGACCCGGGATCGAGGCGGGAAGCAGGCCGCCCCCTCGGTCCGCCGCGAAGAACCCTACCCGCCGAACCCCGTTGAAAGGAGGAAGTTTCCAGCGCCGGGGCGGAAAATCACCGAATGGGGTGATCTTGAACGATCACCCGGATCGGCAATGGCGGTTTCCAATTCCGAACCCTTCGCGAGCGAATGCGCGTAGCCGCTGGTCAACCCGCCACATCGACCATTGTGGACTTTCCACGGATCGGCCGGGACCGCGAATTCCGAGTGCTACGGTTTTCCGCGACCACCGATAAGGCCCCGCGTTCCCGCTGGTCGAATTCACGCATTCCACGAAGCACGAGGAGGTGAGATGTCGCGTCCGCGTTCCGTCCCGAACCGGTTCCGCGCCCGCACGGCGGGCGGGAGCCGGCCGCCGCGCTCCGCGGTGCTGTCCTGCTGCGGGCTGGTGCTGCTCGCCCCGCTGCTCACGTCCGCGTACGTCCCGCCTCGGCAGGACGCGGCTGCGGTCCCGGGCGGGGTGGACGTCCCCCGGGTCCCGGACGACGGGGAAGCCGGCGGGACCATCCCCGGCTGGCCCGTCGAGCACCCGGCGCTGTCGCTGAGCACCCGCACCGATCCGCGCAGCGCGCACCCGGGCGACCCGCTCACCCAGAGCGCCGTCGTCGCCAACACCGGCGACGCCGCGCTGTTCGGCATCGTGGTCAGCCTCGGTTCGGGGCCCTGCCACGACGTCCTCGGGCGGCTCCGCCCCGGCGACTCCCGCACCGTCACCTGCGCCGGAACCGCGCCGACGAGCGGCCGGGTCGCGGCCAGGGCGGTCGGCATGACGCACACCGGGTTCGCCGCCACCGCCCGCGCCACCGCGGAGGTGGTGCGACCGGCGCCGCCCCCGGCACCACCCGCACCGGCCAGGCCCTCGGTCGCGCTGGACATCCTCCCCGCCCGGAACGGCTCGGTGCCGGTGCGGGTGCGCAACACCTCCGCCGTCCGGTTGCTGGACGTGGCGGTCACCGGCGAACCACCGGCCTGCCGCCGCTCGTTCGACGCGCTCGAACCGGGCGAGGAGGTCACCTACACCTGCCCGGCGCGGCCCGGCGAGGTCGTGCGCCTGGCCGTCACCGCTCGGTCGCTGGCCGGTGAGGTCACCGCGGCCGACGCGACGCTGGTGCTGCCAACACCGGCGGCACCACCGGCCGCACCGGCGCCCGCCGCGGAACCACCGCGGCCCGCCGCGCGCCCGGAACCACCCCCGCTCGACCCGCCCGTCCGGGAGCTCGCCGATTCCGCCGGGCCGCGCGAATCCCCCGCTCCGACCGCCGGATTCATCGCCGTGCTCGGCGTGCTGGTGATGATGGTCAGCATCGGCGCGCTGTCCTCCGCCACCCGCCCGAGCAAGTGATCCCGGGGCACGAACCAGCTCTCCCCCGCTCCCGGCCCCGCCGGAGGCACCACGTCGACTGCGAACAGGAACGAACGGATGCACAGGAACGCACGACTGCTGCTCACGGCCGCCGCGGTGCTCGCCACCGCGCTCCCCGCGGGCACCGCCACCGCCGCCACCTCCGGGCGGGTGCTGGTGTTCAGCACCGAGGTCGAGCCGGTCCAGACCTACGAAGCGCCCAGCGGCTGCACCAAAGCACCGCCGACGGCGCACGTCCTGATCAACGACACCGACGGCCCGGTGCGCGTGCACGGCGACCCGTTCTGCCTGTCGCCGAGCCTCGTCGTCCCACCGGGGCACGGCGCGCACGTCCCGCCCGGCACCGGCAGCTTCTCGGCGTGACCGGCGGGTTCGCCGCGGGCGCCGGGCACGACCGGGGGACCGGGAGCCCGTCCGCGGATCTCGTCGTGGTCGGGCTCGGCTACGTCGGCCTGCCGCTGGCCGCCGCCGCCTGCGCGGCCGGGTTGCGCACCGTCGGCCTGGACGTGTCGGCGGAGGTGGTGGCGGGGCTCGGCGCCGGCCGCTCCCACGTCGGGGACGTGCCGGACGCGACCATCGCCGAGATGATCGCCGCCGGGTTCACCGCGACCACCGCTGCGGACGTGCTGGCCACCGCGGACACGATCGTGCTCTGCGTGCCGACCGGGTTGTCCGAGGCCGGGGAACCGGACCTGAGCGCGGTGCGGGCCGCGGCGCACACCGCCGCACCGCGGCTGCGTCCGGGAGCGCTGGTGGTGCTGGAGTCCACCAGCCACCCCGGCACCACCGAAGAGGTCGTCCGCCCCATCCTGGAACGCGGCAGCGGGCTGCGGGTCGGCGAGGACTTCCACCTCGTCTACTCCCCGGAGCGGATCGACCCGGGCAACGAGCGGTTCGCCATGCAGAACACCCCGAAGATCATCAGCGGTTGCACGCCGCTGTGCGCCAAGTACGGCGTCGCGTTCTACGGCCGTTTCGTGGACTCCCTCGTCATCTCCCGCGGGACCAGGGAGGCCGAGATGGCGAAGCTGCTGGAGAACAGCTACCGGTACGTGAACATCGCGCTCGTCAACGAGGTCGCGCTGTTCTGCGACCGGATGGGCATCGACGTGTGGGACGTGCTGCACTGCGCGGGCACCAAGCCGTTCGGGTTCGCCCCGTTCCAGCCCGGTCCGGGCGTCGGCGGGCACTGCATTCCGGTGGACCCGCGCTACCTGGAGAGCAAGGCCCGCAGCGCCGGGTTCACCTTCGGCACGCTGTCCGCGGCGCGCGCGGTCAACGAGCGGATGCCGTCGCACGTGGTGCTGCGCGCCGCGGAACTGCTCGGCGGGCGCGGGCGGATGCTGTCCGGGTCGCGGGTGCTGCTGCTGGGCGTCGCCTACAAGCGGGACGTCGCCGACACCCGCGAGTCCCCGGCCTACCCGATCACCCGGGGACTGCTCGCCCAGGCCGCCGAGGTGTCCTACCACGACCCGGGGGTCGCCGAGTTCCGGGTGGACGGACATCCGATCCCGCGGACGCTGCGGCTCGCGGAGGCGCTGACCAGCGCGGACCTGGTGATCCTGCTGCAAGACCACTCCTGCTACGACCTCGTCGAGCTCTCCTCGTCGGGCTGCCTGCTGCTGGACACCCGGGGGAAGTCCGCCGGGACCGCGGTGACGCTGCTCTGACGCACGACCGGTTCCACCGGTCGGACACCGAGAAGACTTGCGCGGCGCTGCGGCTCCGCGCGGGCCGTCCACCCCGGTTCCACGGGGCGGGCGGAACACCGAATCACCCACACACATCGAGGAGGATGGCCATGACCACGGCTATCGCGAACGACCGCCTGCGCAAGCGCTTCGCCAAGTGGGACCTGGACGGCAGCGGCAGCCTGGAGCGCTCCGACTTCGTCCAGGAAGCCGAGAACGTCGTGCGCGCGTTCGGGGCGGACGCCCAGAGCCCCCAGGCCGAGGAGCTGCGCGCGGCGTTCACCACCCTGTTCGACCACTTGGCGACCCGCGCCGGGCAGACCCCGGCCGGCTCGCTGTCGGAGGAGCAGTTCCTCCAGGTGGCCGAAGGGATGGTCACCGAAGGCGGCGAGGCCGACTTCGACCGCGTCCTCGGCCCGGTGGTGCAGGGCATCGTCGGCCTCTGCGACCGGAACAACGACGGCGTCATCGACGCGGGCGAGTTCGCGTCCTGGCTGACCGCGGTCGGCGTGGACCGCTCGCAGGCGGCCGCCGCGTTCGTCGACATCGACACCAACGGCGACGGCGAGCTCTCGGTGGCCGAGCTGCTCAGCGCCGTGCGGGACTTCCACTTCGGACGGTCGGACGTCGAGCTGCTGGGCTGACCCGCCCACGCGGAAGCGGCCGGTGACCACCCTCCCCTCGCGGAATGGTCACCGGCCGCTGTTCGCCCGATCCTCGCCGGATGTCTTCCGCCGACGGTGCGGACCTGCGCGGGTACTACCCGACGGCACTTCCCAGGCGGGCGGTCAGCGCCGCCTGCTCGAAGGTGAGCAGCTGTTCCGGGAACAGGTCCAGCTCCTCGCCGGTCCACGGCGCCTCGGTGCGCACCAGCACGTTGTAGTGGTTGGGGTGGTGGCAGGCGTCGAAGCCGAGCACGGTGCCGATCACCCGGCCGCCGATGCGCAGCTCGTCCCCGCGGTCGAGGACGCCGGCGCAGCCGAACTCGGCGAAGCCGAGGAACCCGACCCGGTCCACGCGGGCGCCCGGCGCGGTCTCGACGTGGTCGGTGGTGACGAGCTCGTGCACCTCGCCCGCCCGGATGCACCGGCTGGCGTGCGGTTCCAGGGACATGCCCCGTTCGGTCCGGCGGTGCCGCAGCACCTTCACCACGGTGGCGTGCAGGCCGCGCTTGCGGCCGTCCTCGTGCGGGTTCACGGCGAGCCCTCCTCGTTCGCGGCGGTGTCCAGGAATTCCACGCGGTAGACCGCGTCGACCAGCTCCAGCGCGGGCAGCCCGCCGTCGGGGCGCCGGTCCGCGGCGGTGTTGCCCGCATCGAGCACGGCGGCGAAGTCGGTGAGGACGCCTTCGTACTCGTGCCACAGCGAGGACTTGAACCCGTGGTGGCCGTGCAGCATGTCGGCGCGGTGCGTGGTGCCGTCCGCGCAGCGGATCTCGACGTCCTTGGTCTCACCGGGATGCGACCAGTCGAGTTCGACGACGGCGGGCACCCCGGTGGCGGAGCGCAGTTCGACCACCGCCTGCCGGTCGAGGCCCGCGCCGTCGCGGTGCACGGTGACCGCGGCCGGTTCGACGTCGCCGAGGAAGAGCCGCACCAGGTCGAACGCGTTCGGGCCGTTGTCGGCGACGCAACCGCCACCGCAGCGCTCCGGGTCGAGGTACCAGGTGTCGCCGCCGATGTGCTCCTCGATGCGTTCGAGGTAGCGCACGGTCAACCCTTCGATGGGCCCGTGCCCGGCGAGCTCGTCGCGCAGGCGCAGCACGTTGTCGTTGTAGCGGCGGTGGAACGCGGTGAACAGCGGCGCGGTGACCGAGGCGAGCCCGGTGAGCGCCCGCGCGTCGACGAGGTCCACGGCGAGCGGTTTCTCCACGCACACCGGCACGCCGGCCCGCAGCGCGTCGCGGCTGATCTCCGCGTGCACGTCGTTGGGGACCACCACGACGACCGCGTCCGGCGCGCTCGCGGCCAGCAGCTCGCGGTGGTCGTGGAACACGGGTATCCGCCCGCGGTGCGGTGCCAGTGCGGCCTCGTCCACGTCGCAGACTGCGACGAGTTCCCAGCCGGGCAGCGCGTCCAGCGCGGCGAGGTAGAACCGGGCGATGGTGCCGAGGCCGATCACGGCGGCGCGGCGCGGTTCCGCGGCCATCAGCGCGCACCTCCGTCCACATCGGACTCGTCGAGGCCCAGCTCGACGAGTTCGCGGTGCACCGAGGCGCGCAGCGGTACTCCGTCCCGGCGGCGCCGCGCGGCGCGTTCCGCCTCGTGCCAACCGGGGTAGCGCACCGGTTCGCCCGCCGCGGCCGGGCAGTCCAGCAGCGTGCCGAACAGGCTCCGCGCGTCCGCGGCGAACGCCCCGCCGGGGCGCAGCAGGTCGGGGGCCAGCACGAGCACGAAGTAGCCGATGTCGTCGTCGCGCCCGTGCGGTCCGCCGTCACCGTCCAGCGCCGCCGGGGCGGGCCCGACGCCGGCGCCGGACAGCAGCGCGGAGAGCACTTCCACGACGAGCCCGAGGCCGAAGCCCTTGTGCGCACCGGTGGCCGGTTCGCCGCCGAGCCAGCGCAGGTGTGCCTCGCCGCGGTCGAACGCGGCCGGGTCGGTGACGGGGTTCCCGGTGTCGTCGGCGAGCCAACCGGGCGGGACGCGTTCCCCGTCCGAGGCGGCTACCCGGACCTTGCCGGTGGGAACGGTGGTGGTGCTCATGTCCAGCACGAACGGGTGGCCTTCGAGGGCGGGGGCGGCGACGCTGATCGGGTTGGTGCCGAGCATGGCGAGCGCGCCCAGCGGCGGGCGGGCGATCCGCTGCGAACCGCAGTTGCTGGCGACGATGCCCACGAGCCCGCGTTCGGCGGCGCGCGCGGCGTGGAACCCGGCGCAACCGAAGTGCGTGCCGCCGCGCACCGGCACGAGCCCGACGCCGTGCTCCAGCGCGCGGTGCGCGGCCGCGTCGACGGCCTCCGCCGCGGCCCACAGGCCGAGGGCGCGGCGGGCGTCGAGCACGGCGCAGGCGCCGAGGTCGATCCGCGTGGTGGGTTCCGCGGTGGGGTCGACCCGGCCGGACCGCAGCAGCGGCAGGTAGAGCCGGGTGAGGTTGAACAGGCCGTGCGAGTCGAATCCGCACAGATCCCCGTGGCACAGCGCTTCCGCGGCCAGGTGCGCCCGGTGATCCGGTATCCCGTGCTCGGCGAACAGCCGGGCGGTGAACGCGTGCAGTCGCGCGTAGGACACCGTGGTTCGTTCCCCGGAGTGCGCGATCTCCGGCAGCAGCGTCATCAGGTGATCTCCTTCCCGGCACCGCCGTGGTGCCGCCTGGTGAACTCGGTGAGCACCGCCGCGACCGCTCGGGCGAAGCCGCGGAGTTCGGCGACGTCGGCGTACTCGCCTTCGGCGTGCGCGTGGTTCGCCTCCAGCGATCCGGGGCCGAGCACGGCGGTGCGGGTGTCGGGGATGCCGTGCATCCAGATGGCGTCGCAGGTGAACGCGGGCAGCTCGTCGGGCCACCGCCGGATCCCCGCTGCGGCGAACAGCTCGCCGGCGTCCCCCTGCTCGTGCAGGCAGGGCAGTCCGCGCTTGAGCCAGTCGACGCGCGTGATGGCGGCGGCCTGCGCCGCGGTGCGGGCGAACTCCCTGGTGGACGCGAACGTCCCGGTGAATTCGCGGATGCCGTCGCGCACCGCGTCCTCCAGCGCGCGCTCGGCGGCGGCACCTTCGGGCGCGGTGGCGTAGGACAGGTTGAGCAGCAGGCCCCCGCTGCCGTAGACGCGGTTGTGCCGGTCGCCGGTGCGCAGGCCCGCGATGCAGCAGCGACCCGGCCGGTCCCGCGGGTCGAGGGTGCGGGCGAGGTGCTGGGCGAGGAACCCGAGCAGGACCGTCGCGTTGTGCCCCGCGGCGGGTTCGTCGTCGATGGCGCCGTGCCCGTCGACCCGGATCCGCGCCGTCATCGAGGCGGTGGACCGGGGCAGGTAGCGCAGCCCGGTGGGTTCGCAGAACACGTTGAGCGCCCCGAAGTGGCCGGCTTCGACCAGCGGCCGGGTGCCGTAGGTGCCCATCGCGCCGCCCTCCTCGCCGGAGACGGCGTGCACGAGGACCCCGACGTCGCGCCCCAGCTCGGGGTTCGCGACGCGGGCGGCGCGGATCCCGGCCAGCAGCGCCACGGCCGGGCCCTTCGCGTCGATGGCGCCGCGCCCGGTGATCCGGTCCGCGGTGCGGGTGACGGGTTCGAGCCCGGCGACGGTGTCCAGGTGCACGTTGAACATGGCGGTGCGCTCCGGCGGCAGCTCCGGGCCGAGCCGCAGCACCAGGCTGGGCTGGTCGGCGAGGAAGTCCGGGTCGCGGGCGGCGTCGCGCACGGTGCGCGGCACGTCGTCCCGGTCCAGCACCGAGGGTTCGGGGGCGGCGTGGTGCGCGGTGCGGAACCCGATGCGCTCGGCGGCCGCGGCGTAGGCCCGCTGCGCCTGCCACATCCGGGAGGGTGGCGCGGCACCTTCCAGCGGGTTGACGGTGGGCAGCCGCAGCAGGTCCACCAGCAGGTCGAGGTCGCCGGGTTCGAGCGGTTCGGCGCCCATCAGGCCCGGCCGGGCGCGGCCGCCGCCGTGTAGGGCGCGCGCAGCCGCCCCAGCAACCGTTCGAGGGCGCGGCCCGCGTCGACGAACCGGTCCGCGGCGGTCTCGTCGGCGCGCACCCCGTCGTGCGGGCGGGCGACCAGGTGCGGTTCGAGGGAGTACGCGCCCTCGTAGCCGGAGTTCAGCAGCAGCCGCAGGCAGTCGGCGACCCGCGAACCGCCCTCCCCCGGTGGCACGTACATCACGGCGCCGGGCGAGCCGGTGGCGTCCTTGACGTGCACGTGCGCCACGTGGCCGATGAGCGGGCGCAGCAGGTCCGGGGCGTGGTAGCCGTGCTCGACGCCGTTGCCGGTGTCGAACAGCAGCCGTAGCGACGGGACTTCGGCGAGCAGCCGCAGGGCGCGGTCGGCGTCGGTGGCGGCCCACCCGGCGCAGTTCTCGTGCAGCAGCACGACGTCGTGCTCGGCGGCGCGTTCGGCGAGCTTGGCGACGCGTTCGCGGGCGCGGGCGCCCCACTCGGGTTCGGGGAGCCCGTCGTTCGGGTAGGACATGATGCGCACGTAGCGGCTGCCGAGTTCGCGGCACTGCTCGGCGAGCACGTCGAGTTCGCGCAGGTCGTCCTCGAACGGGGCGGTGATGGGGCGGGCCCAGTTGCCGATGCGCGAGGCGAGGCACACCACGTCGAGCTCGGCGGCGCGGAGCTGCCGCGCGGTGCGGCGCCGGTCGGGTTCGTCGAGGTCGGCGAGCGGGACGCCGTCGACGGTGCGCAGTTCGATCGACCGCCAGCCGAGCCTGCGGACGGCGGCGAGCTGCCCGGTCAGGTCCGCGGCGGCTTCGTCGCCGATGCCGGCGAGCCGGGGGCGCGGGTCATCCTGCATGATCTGCGGTCCTCCTCCGCTGTCGAGCGGGACCGGTCCGGTCCCGGCAGTGCTGCTTCGCCGCCCACAGCAGGCGGACCACGTCGCGGTGGATCGCGAAGTGCCCGGTGGCGGCGGGTTCGGGGTCCGGTCCGATGGCTTTGAACCGGCGGTAGGCGCGCAGCGTGAACTCGGTGAGCGCGTCGTCGGGGAAGACCGACCACTGCTCCTCGGGGCCGTGCACGGTCAGCTGCGCGTGGTGGTCCTGGTCGCTGAGCGGGTAGTGCCCGACGGCGCTGCCGTGCTCGAACGCCAGCTCCACCCGGCGTTCCCGCACCGGGGCGGTGAGGTCGGAGTCGATGGCGGTGCGGACGCCGCCGACGTGGCGCAGCGCGAGCCGCGCGCCGCCCATGCCGGGGAGCACCACGCCACCGCAGCGCATGTCGGCGCAGTCGGCGTCGACGAGCTCGGCGGGCCCGGCCAGCCGCAGCGCCACGCCGAGCGAGTGCGGCACTTCCACGTCGAACGCGGTCGGGTGGCCGCCGGTGGCGGTGGAGTGGGTGAACCGGGGTTTGTGCTGGCGGAAGGAGATCTCCCGCAGCCGCCCCAGCGGCCCCCGCTGCACGAGGTCGGCGAGCCTGCGGGTGAGTTCGGCGTCCAGCCAGTGCGCGACGACGGCGAGCCGCAGGTCGTGCGCGGTGCGCAGCCGCTCGACCTCGGCGAGCGAGGTGAGGTCGGGTGCGACGGGCTTCTCCACGATGATGCGGCGGAAGCCGAGTTCGGCGAGCTCGCGCAGCAGTTCGGTGCGTCCGGTGGGCGGGGTGCACAGGTGGACGACGGTGCGGCCGGGCGGGACGAGTTCGGCGGCGGCGCGGACGGACTCGGCGGCGGTGACGCCCGGCGGGACGCGGCGGGCCGCGGGTGCCGGGTCGCAGGCGATGATCGCGCCGGGGTGGAACGGGTCGCGGTCGAGTTCCCTGGCCCGTGCCAGGACGCGCAGGTGCAGGCCGGCGCCCGCGCGCCCGAGCCCGACCACGAGTGAGTGCAGCATCGTGCTCCGTTGCTCCAGAGGGGTTCGAGGTTGTTCCGGGATCCCGCCGCGTTCCGGCGGTTCCGCCCGGCGGCCCGGTGGCTCCCGCCCGGGTTCCGCCGTTCTCGCGAATTCGGCACCCGCTTCCGCGGCGGCGCGGGGTAGGGCCATTCCCGGAACCGTCCTGTTCGGACCGTTCCGGTGCGCATTCGGCGATCGCGGCGGAATGCGCTTCGGCGACCGGATGCGGGCGCCGAGCGGCAAGACTAACGATTTCCCCGAACAGTCCAGGAACCGGGTCCGCGAGGCCCGAACAGATGATCACCGGAAAGGATGAAAAACGCGAATGGCGTTCCCGCGGACTTCCGGCGGCGCGCGGCGCTCCGCTACTTTGTCCAGCCGAAGATCCCTCCCCATTCCCAGGAGTTGACGTCGTGTCCCGCGGTGCGAATGACACCGGGGCGCGAGAATTATCGAGCCCGCCGGATCCGTCCGCGCCCGTGCCGTTCTTCTCGCAGGCCCGCACCTTCGACCGGCTTTGGCCGGCCATCAGCGCTCGCGTCGAAGCGGTCTTCGACAACGGCAAGTTCTCCCACGGCAAGCAGGTCGCCGAACTGGAACGGCAGCTCTGCGAGCACACCGGCGCGCGGTACGCGGTGGGCGTGAACAGCGGCACGGACGCGCTGGTCCTGCTGCTGCGCGCCCTGGGCCTGCGCCCCGGCGACGAGGTGGTGGTCCCGGCCTACTCGTTCGTGGCCACCGCGAGCTCGGTGGTGCTGGCCGGGGGCCGCCCGGTGTTCGCCGACGTCGATCCGGTGACCTACGCGCTGGACCCGGCCGAGGTCGAGCGGGTCGCAGGCCCGCGCACCCGGTTCGTCATGCCCGCGCACCTGTTCTGCCAGATGGCGGACATGAGCGCGCTGTCCCGGGTCGCGGCGCGGCGGGGCCTGGTGCTGCTGGAGGACAGCGCGGAGGCGATCGGGATGCGGCAGCTGGGAGTGCACGCCGGTCTGCACGGCGCGGGCGGCGTGCTCTCCTTCTTCCCGAGCAAGACCCTCGGCGCGATCGGCGACGCGGGCGCGGTGATCACCGACGACGTGCGGGTCGCGGAGCTGGTCGCGGGGTTGCGCCACCACGGGCGGTTCGGGCACACCCTGGACCACTTCCCCGGCATCTCCACCGAGACGGCGCGGCCGGGCACGAACAGCAAGATGGACGACATCCAGGCCGCGGTGCTGCTGGCGAAGCTGCCGGAGCTGGAGCGGGAGATCGCCCGCCGCGGTGAGCTGGCCGCGGCCTACCGGGAACGGCTCGCGGACGTGCCGGGGATCCTCCGCCTGCCGGAGGTGGTCGACCGGGGCCCGGGTTCGGCGAGCGCGTTCTACGTCCACCTGATCGAGGTGGAGCGCCGGGACGAGCTGGTGGAGTGGCTGGCCCGCGCGGAAATCGGCACCGAAACCTACTACCCCATTCCGCTGCACCGGCAACCCTGCTTTCAATCGGATTATTCCACGGAGGTTCCGCTGCCGAACGCGGAAGCGGCGGCGCGGCGCGCGGTGGCCCTTCCGCTCTACCCGGACCTCACCCTCGGACAGCTCGACCGGGTGTGCTCGGTGATCCGCTCCTTCTATTCCGGGAGGCGTGCGTGATGCGTTCCGAAATTCCGTTCTTCCCGCCTGATCTGTTCGAAGGGGATCGCAAGGTGATGCTCGACATCATCGGCGAGATCGGCCGGGATCCCCGACAGAAGTTCATCCTCGGTGAGCAAACCCGGGAATTCGAGGAGTTGCTGCGCGACGATCTCGGCGCCGCCGACGTCATCGCCTGCGGCAGCGGCACCACCGCGCTCGGACTGGTGCTGCGCGCCGTGGACATCGGCCCCGGCGACGAGGTGGTGGTGCCCGCGTTCGGCTGCGCACCGCTGGCCGCCGCCGTGCTGGAGACCGGCGCGGCCCCGGTGTTCGCCGACGTCGACCCGCGCACCATGGTGCTCGACCCGGAATCGGCGCGGCGCCATATCACCCACCGCACCAAGGCGCTGCTGCCCGCCCACATGTTCTCGATCATGGCCGACATGCCCCGGTTCACCGAACTGGCCGCGGCGCACGACCTGCGGCTGGTGGAGGACTCCGCGGTCGCGCAGGGCGCCGTGCTGCGCGGCACCCCGGCCGGGCTGTGGGGCGAAGCCGGCGTCTACTCCTTCGTCCAGGTCAAGTCCTTCGGCATGCCCGGAGAAGGCGGCGCCGTCGTCACCCGCGATCCCGCGCTCGGGCGGCGGATCCGGATGCTGCGCAACCACGGGCAGCAGGAGCGCTTCGTGCACCGGGTCATCGGCACCAACAGCCGGTTCGACGAGATCCAGGCCGCGTTCCAGCGCTACCGGTACGCGGGTTTCCCCGCCCGGCTCCGGCGGCGCGCCGAGATCGCCGAGCACTACACCGAGCGCTTCGCGCCGCTCGCCGGGCAGGGCGTGCTCGCCCCGCCGCCGGGCCGGGACGGCCGCTGCCACTACGTGTACTGCCTGCTCGCCGAGGAACGCGACGTGCTGCGGGAATACCTCGCCGAGCACGGCATCGGCTCGCACGTGTACTACCCGCTGGCGCTGCCGCACCAAGCCGCGTTCCTGCCCTGGGCTCCCGCGGACGAGGGCTGGCCGAACGCCGAGCGGGCCAGCCCGCGGATCCTCGCCCTCCCGATCTACCCGCACCTCACCGACGCGGAGGTGACCCGGATCGCCGACGCCGTCTGCGAGTTCACCCGCCACCGCCCGCGCGCGCAGGCGCCGGGCACCCGCCAGTCCGGAACAGGAGCAGCACGACACGATGACCAGTGACCTGCACGCCGCGCCCGAGCGCATCGGGGCGGCTCGGCCGGAGAGCAAGGCCCGCACCTTCGCGCGGCTGGGCAAGCTCGACGTCTACGACTACTACCTCAGCGTGCTGGTGGTCGGTGCGGCCGCGCTGCCCGCCGCCGGGTTCGCCGCCGGCGCCGAAGCGCTGCCGATGCTGCTGCTGTTCCTGCTCGGCGAGGTCTGCACGCTGGTGGCGCTGGTCTCGCTCGACGACGTGACGGGGTTCCGCGACGGCAGCGACATCGCCAACTACGGGCCGAACGACCCGCTGCGCAAGAAGCTCCGCAAACCGCTGGTGGCCGGCACGCTCACCGAGCGGGAGGCGCTGGGGTTCGGCTGGGCCGCCGCCGGGTGCGGGGCGCTGCTGTGGGGCGCGGCCGCCGTCGTCGCCCCGCACCGTCCGATGTGGACGCTGGTGCTGATCGCGGTGACGTTCGTGATCGCGCTGCAGTACTCCTACGGCCTCAAGCTCAGCTACCACGGCTTCCAGGAGGCGTTCCTCGTCGCGCTGGGCGTCGCGCTGGTGCTCGCCCCGCACGGGCTGGCGACCGGCGAGTTCTCCGGGTTCGTGCTGGTGCAGGCGGTGCTGTTCGGCCTCGGGCCGCTCATGTTCGGGGTGTACTCCAACACCAACGACGTGGCGGGCGACCGGGCCGTCGGCCGTCCCACGGTGGCCGCGCTGACCTCGCCGCGCGGGAACGCGCTGTTCATCGGGGCGCTGTCGCTGGGCGAGTTCCTGCTGTGCCTGGGCGCCTCGCTCACCGGGGTGGCGCCGTGGTGGTTCGCGGTGCTCGTGCTGCCCGGCAACGCGCTGCGCGCCCGGCAGTACCACCTCGGGTTCCGGGCCGGCGACATCATGCGCGCCCGGCGGCTGGGGTTCCGGGTGCACCGGCTGTACGTGGTGCTGCTGGTCGCGGCGAACCTGCTGGCGGCGTTGGGGGGTGCCCGCTGATGAGCGGCGACCTGGACGTGGCCGTGGTGGGCGCAGGCATGGCCGGGCTCGCCGCCGCCACCGAGCTGACCCGGGCCGGACTCGACGTCCGCGTGTACGAGGCCGCCGGGCACGTCGGCGGGCGCACCGCGAGCGTCCGCGTCGACGGGTACACCATCGACACCGGCGCCGAGCAGCTGTCCCCGCGCGGCTACCGGGCCACCTGGGAGCTGCTGTCCCGGGTGGGCATCGAGGACCACGAGATCCCGCCGATCAGCAGCCCGATCTCGATGTGGCGGGACGGCCGCGCGCACCCCGGGGTCGCCGAACCTCGCGGGCTGCTTACCGGTGCCGGGCTCTCCCCGCTGGCCCGGGTGGACCTGGCGCGGTTCCAGATGTGGCTGGCGCGGCGCCGCGGCGAGTTCGACACCGACGACCCGCAGCGCACCCCGCTGGCCGACAGCACGGTCGCCGACTTCGCCCGCCGGTACCACCCGGACCTGCACGACTACCTGCTGCAACCCGTCGCGGGCACCTTCTTCGGCTGGGACACCGGGCGGTCCTCGGCGGCGGTGATGGTGTCGCTGCTGCTGGCGGTCGGCGACGCGTCGAACTGGCGGACCTACCGCGGCGGGATGGACACGCTGGCGCGGCGGCTCGCCACCGGGCTGGACGTGCGCACCGGGCAGGAGGTGCACCAGGTCGTCTCCACCGGTTCCGCGGCGCGGCTGCACGTCGGCGAGGAGGTCGTGACGGCCCGCGCGGTGCTGCTGTGCGTGCCCGCGCCGGTGGCCGCGCGGCTGCACCCGGGCGCGCCGGAAGCGGAGGCGGACTTCCTGCGGGCCTGCACCTTCACCCCGGCGCTGAAGGTGAGCTGCCTGCTGGACCGGCCGCTGGCCCCGGAGCACGGCGCCCCGCCGTACGTGCTGCTCACCCCGGAGGCCGAGGACGCGGCGCTCTCCGCGATCCTGTTCGACCACCAGAAGCACCCGGACCGCGCGCCACCCGGGACGGGGCTGCTGACGCTGATGCCGAACGCGCGCACCACGGCCGGCCTGCTGGAGCTGCCGGACGAGGAGGTCGTGGCGCGGTTGACCGGCGCCGCGGCCCGCTACCTGCCGGAGCTGCCCGCGGCGAACCGCCGGAACTTCGTGCACCGCCACCCGCACGGCCTGCCGGAGGCCACCCCGCAGGCGCTCGGCCTGCGGTCGCGGTTCATGGCCCGCCGCCTGCGCCCCGTCGACTACGCCGGGGACTGGGTGATGCTGCGCCCGGCGAGCGAGGGCGCGGTACGGGCCGGCGCACTGGCCGCTTCCCGGGTGCTGAGCAGGTTGCGCGCCCCGTTGAGCATTCCGACCCAGGCGAGGAGCCGACGCGTTGAAACCGCATGACATGGGCGTCCTGTTCGACGAGTGCGCGCGGCGCGGCACCGCGACGACGGTGCGGCTGGACCGGCCGTTCGACATCGCCCCGGACGGCGGCTCGTCGTACCGGGTGGCGGAGCTCGCCGAGCTGGTGCGGACCGCGGCCGGGTGGCTCGCGGCGGCCGGGGCCGGGCGCGGCGACCGGGTGGTGATCGTGAAGGAGAACCACTGGGACTACGACCTGCTGGCCTGCGCGGCGGTGCGGATCGGGGCGGTGCCCGCGCAGCTGTCGGCGGAGCTGTCCGTGGCGGCGCTGGAGCAGCTGCTCAAGCGGCTGGACGCCGCCGTGCTCGTCACCACCGGCGCGCTCGCGCGGCGCTGCGCGGAGCAGGGCCTGGACCTGGTGTCCACGGCGCGGACCGCGCTGCTGCTCGACGGGGAGGCACCGGGCGCGGTGCGGCTGGACGACGTGCGCGGCCGGACGGCCCCGGCGCCGCGGCTGCGCTCCGACGACGAGCCGCTGGTGATCAACCACACCTCGGGGACGACGGGCGTGCCGAAGCTGGTGGTGCACTCCACGCGCACGATCATCGGGCAGCTGGCGCGGTTCGAGTCGAACCCGGTGCCGCTGATCGGGGTCCGCCGGGACGACGTGGTGGTGAACGCGAGTTCCTACGCGCACGGGCGGACGTTCTGCTGGACGGCGGTGGCGCTGAGCCGGGAACCCCGGGAGCTGGTGGTGCTCTCCTCGCACGACCCGGACCACGTCGATCCGGTGCTGCGCGCCTACCCGCCGACGATCGTGGAGGCGCTGCCCGCGTCCTACGTGCGGTTCCGGTCGCTGACCGAGCGGCTGGACAACCCGTTCCGCCGGGTGCGGCTGTTCATCAGCACCTACGACGCGGTGCACCCGCCGACGATCCGCGCCTACCTGCACGCCTCCGCGCACCACCGTCCATTGTGGATGCAGGGCTGGGGGCAGACCGAGACGGGGCCGCTGACGTTCCGCTTCCACACCAGGCGTTCGTCCGCGCGCGGTGCGCGGAGCGTGGGCCGCCCGATCCCGGTGAAGACCCGGCTGCGGGTGGTGGACCCGGACACGTTCGCGCCGGTGCCGCGCGGGACGCCGGGCCTGGTGCTGGCGCGGACCGCCGCGCGCTGCCTGGACTACGAGGGCGAAGCGGAGCGCTGGGCGGCGAAGGCGCGCGGACCGTGGTGGAACACCGGGGACATCGGCGTGCACCACCGGGACGGGCACGTGTCGCTGCTGGACCGCGAGGTGGACAGCACGCCGCGGCTGAGCTGCCTGGAGACCGAGGACGTGCTGGAGGACCGGCTGCCGCAGGCACAGGAGTGCGTGGTGCTGGGACGTCCGGACGACGTCCCGCTGCCGGTGGTGGTGACCGCCGACGGAGCGCTGCCGGGCGGGGCGTGGCGCCGGGCGGTGCGCGGGCTGCCCGCGATGGCCGAACCGGTGGTCCTGGCCTGGGACCGGGTGCCGCGGACCGGCACCGGGAAGGTGCGGCGCGCCCTGCTGCTGGAGCGGCTCACCGGCAGCACCGAGACGCCGGGGTCCGGGCAGTGGACGTGACGTGCGAGGCGGCGCCCCGGGATTACGCCTTCGCCCGGGAGCACGAGCGCGCCCGGCACCGCTACCTGTCCGCCGCGCACGACCCGCTCACCTTCACCCGCCTCGCGGAGACGGGGGTGGGCGACGGGTGGCGCTGCCTCGACGTCGGCGCGGGTGGTGGCGCGGTCGCGCGCTGGCTCGCGGAGCGGGTGGCCCCGTCCGGCAGCGTGCTGGCGACCGATCTGCGGCCGAACCCGGGTTCCCGGCCGCCGGTGGTGGGGCACGACGTGGTCGTCGATCCGCTGCCCGCGGAGGAGTTCGACCTGGTCGTGGCGCGGCTGGTGCTGCGGCACCTCCCCCAGCGGGACGCGGTGCTGGCGAAGCTGGTGCGCGCGCTGAAACCGGGCGGCTGGCTGCAGGTCGACGAGTTCGACACCTCCTACGAACCGCTGCTGCTGGCCGCGGACGAGGAGTCGGCGCTGCTGTACGAGAAGTTCCTCGCGGCGAAGGAGGCGGCGATGCGCGGCGCGGGCGTGGACCCCGGCTGGGGCAGGCGGGTGCCGCTGGCGATGCACCGGGCCGGGCTGGTCGAGATCGACCCGCGCCCGCGGGTGCAGCTGCGGCACCGCGACGGCGCGGACCTGCTGCTGCTGGCGCAGGCGGCGGTGGACATGCGCGCGGAGCTGATGGCGGCCGGGATGACCGGGGCCGAGCTGGACCGGGTGCGGGAGGTCGTGCTGCACCCGGACTTCCGGGCGACGTCCTGCCTGATGTATTCGGTGCACGGGCGGAAGGCCGCGCGATGAGCGGGGCGCCCACCTCGGAGCGCGCGGCGGCGCGGGTCGCCGCGGAGGTCCGCGACGCGTTGCGCGGCGAGCCGGACGTGACCTGCGAGATCGACTGGTCCGGGCCGGTCCGGGCAGTGCTGCCGGACGAGGACGCGGTGCAGGCGGCGTGCGGGATCATGCAGGTGCACGGCAGGGCCGCCGGGCGGCCCGCCGCGCTGGGCGTGGACTACGCCTCGGTGGTGGCGGGCGTGCTGGCGAGCCAGGGCGAGCTGGCGGCGGCGATCGCCCGGGCCCGCGGCGCGCGGGTGTCCCGGGTGCGCACCTCGGTGGCGGAGGCCGCGCTGCTCGCCGTGCAGCAGTACCTGGCGGTCGCCGCGACCGAATCCGACGACGCGGAGCCGCGTGCGGACCCCGGCGGTGGGCCGCGGCCGCCGTTCACCACGGCCGACGGGGTGCGCTGCGAGCTGGAGACGCTCGACGCGGAGCCGTGGCTGCGGTTCTGGCGGACGCTGGGCGCCGGGAACGCGGCGATCTCGCGAGGTTGGGGGCCGTTCCAGCAGCGCTTCGGGACGGCGTGCTGCCCGTTGCCGCCCGAGCTGCACGAGGTGGTGGGCCGCACCCGGTTCGCCGAGGTGCTGGCCGCGGCGGCCGAGTCCGGAGTGGCGGTGCTGCCGGTCCGGGAGGATCCGGTGCCGCCGTGGGAGGTTCCGGCCTGCACGACGACTCCCCTGGGCTCGGCCGGTGCCCCGCTCCGCCCGCGCGGCGCCCCGGCGGCCGGGCCGCTGGACGGCCTGGTCGTGGTCGAATCGACGCGGCGGGTGCAGGGCCCGGTCGCCGGGCACGTGCTGCGGATGCTCGGTGCCGAGGTGGTCCGCGTCGAACCGCCCGGCGGCGACCCGATGCGCGGCATCCCGCCGACCGCCGGTGGCACGTCGGTGCGGTACCGCTCGCTCAACGACGGCAAACGGGTCGTGGAGGTGGACATCAAGTCCGCCGCCGGGCGGCGGGCCGTGCACGAGCTGGTGGCGGACGCCGAGGTGTTCGTGCACAACTGGGCGCCCGGCAAAGCGGCGCAGCTCGGCCTGGACGCCGACGACCTGGCGCGGTCCGCTCCCGGCCTGGTCTACGCGTGGGCGTCCGGGTGGGGTGGCGCGGCCGGACCGAATCCCCCGCTGGGCACCGATTTCCTGGTGCAGGCGGGCGGCGGGCTGGCCGCGGCGCTGTCCCCGGCGGGCGCCCCGGTGCGTCCGTCGCTGATGACGTTGACCGACGTGCTCGGCGGACTGGTGTGCGCGCTCGCCCGGCTGCGCGCGCTGCTGCGCCGGGTGCGCACCGGGGCGGGCGCGCGGGTGGACACCTCGTTGTTCTCCGCGGCCGGGCTCGTGCCGCGGGCGCCGCGCGCACGACCGGATCCGCTGCGCGGTCCGCTGCGGACCGCCGACGGTTCGCTCGTGCTGCCGCGGGGGATCGATCCGGCCACCGCGACCGCCGCGTTCGGCGGCGCGCGCGGCGAGCTGCCGACCCGGTTCCGGGAGCGGACCACCGGGGAGTGGGTGCACCGGGGCGCCGCGGCCGGGCTGGTCGTCACCCCGGTGTGCGCGGACCTGCGCGACCTGACCACCGACGACCGGTTCGGCGCCGCGCTGGGCCGCGCCGAGCACGTCTTCCCGCTACCCCCTTGGGAGTTCTCGTGACCGACACCGCCCCCGCCCGGCTCGCGATCGGCGACCGGGTGCCCGCCGCGCTGCGCGCGCGGTGGATCCGCGCCGGGCACTGCCCGGACCGCGACGTGCACACCCTGTTCCGCGCGCAGGTGCGCGCCCACCCGCGGCAGGAAGCCGTGCTCGACGCCGACGGAGTGCTCGACTACGCGGAGCTGGACCGCGAGGTGGACCGGATCGCGGCGGCGCTGGACCGGGCCGGCATCGGCCCCGGTGAGGTGGTCGGCATCCGGATGCCCAACGGCCGGCGGATGGTCGTCGCCGAACTCGCCGTCGCCGCGGTCGGCGCCGTCGTCCTCGCCTACCCCGCGGGCCGCGGCAGCCGGGACACCCGGAGCCTGCTGGGCCGGTCCCGGGCGGCCGCGGCGATCTTCGGGAGCGCGGCGGACGCCGACGACGCCCGCGAGCTGCCGGAGCTGCGCCACGTCTTCACCTTCGGCGCCGGGGAATCGGGCCCGCGCTCGCTGGACGACGCGCCGGCCGCGCGGTGGGCGGCACGGGAGCAGGACCCGGAAGCACCGGTGCGCATCCTCGTCACCTCCGGTTCCGAGGCGGAACCGAAGATGATCGCCTACTCGCACAACGCGATGGCCGGCGGCCGGGCGAACTACGTGCGGGGCCTCGCGGACGCGGCGCGGGAGCCGGGGCCGATGCGGGCGCTGCTGCTGATGTCGCTGGCCTCCTCCTACGGCTCCTGCGCGACCCACGTGGCGATCGCCGCGCTGGGGGCCACGATCGTGCTGGCCGACGGTTTCGACCCGGCGCGCACCTTCGAGCTGATCGCCCGGCACCGGCCGGGCCACGTGTTCGGGGTGCCGACGATGCTGCGCCGCCTCGCCGAGCACCCGGCGGCGCCGGACGAGGACCTCTCCTCCGTCCGCGTCGTCGTCTCCAGCGCGGCCCCGCTGTCCGAGGTGACCCGCGACGCCGCCGCGCGCCGGTTCGGCGCCCAGGTGATCAGCGTGTACGGCTCGTCGGACGGCATCAACTGCCACACCGCCCGCACCCCGGACCAGCCCGGCACCGGGCTGCCCGACCCGTCGGTCGCCGAGATCAGCGTCGTCGGCGCCGCCGGGGCCGAGGTTCCGCGCGGGGAGAGCGGCGAGATCCTGGCCCGCGGCCCGATGACGCCGCTGGGCTACGTGGCCGCCCCCGAGCTCGACGCTCGCTACCGCACCGCGGACGGCTGGGTGCGCAGCGGGGACCGCGGGATGCTCGACGAGCGGGGACGGCTGCACGTGCTGGGCCGGTTGCACCAGGTCGTCTCGCGCGGCGGCTACCACATCAGCCCCGCCGAGGTGGAGCGGCAGATCGCCGCGCACCCGGCGGTGGTCGACGTCGCCTGCGTCGGCGTTCCTGACGACGACCTGGGCGAACGGCTGTGCGCCTGCGTCAGCGGCACCGCCGAGCTCACCCTCGCCGGGCTCACCGCCTTCCTGGAGGAGGAGCGCGGCCTGGAACGCCGCAAGCTGCCGGAGTTCCTGGTGGTGCTGCCCGAACTGCCGCTCGCGCCGACCGGCAAGGTCTGCCGCCGCACCGTCACCGCGCTCGCCACCGAACGCACCGCACCGGGAGGAACCCGATGACCGCCACCGCCCGCCTCGACCTGCTCTCGCTCACCCCGAACGGTTTCGCGGACCTGCGGCGGCTGGCCGAGCGCTCCGGTGCCGACGCGCAGGACGCCGGTCTGGACCCGATCCTGCTGGAGCTGGTGCGGTTGCGCGCCTCGCAGCTCAACGGCTGCGGGTTCTGCACCGGCCTGCACGCGCGGCAGGCGCTGGAGCACGGCGAATCCCGGCAGCGCCTGGACGAGCTGCCCGACTGGGCCACGTCGTCCCGGTTCGCCGCGCACGAACGCGCCGCGCTGCTGCTCGCCGAGTCGGTGACGCTGCTGCCCGGGGGCCGGGTGCCCGACGAGCACTACCGCGAGGCGCAGGCCCACTTCGACGAGCCCCAGCTCGCCCACCTGCTGTGGACGATCAGCCTCATCAACACCTTCAACCGCCTCGCCATCAGCACGGCACTACCACGGGGCTGAGCGCGGGCGCCCCGAGCACCGCCCGCGCTCATCAGCCGGTGGTCGCGGCGGAGCCCGACAACGCCGCCCGCGTCCCGGAGGATCGTCCTGCCTTCGTCGGCTCGGTGGTCCCGCGCACCGGAATCATCCGGCAGCGGGCCGCCGATGACGACGAATCGCCCGGCACCGCCGCGGACTCCGCCCGGAGGGCCCAGCCCGAGCCGCGACGATCCCGCACCACCGCGTGCTCCCGCGCCGCGACGGGAGCACCGGGCCCGCTCAGCAGTGGTCGAAGACGTGGGCGGGGTCGGTGGGCGGCACGAGGTCGTGGTCGCGCAGGGTGGTGGTGG
>NZ_JAIUKC010000056.1:0-13920 GCF_020177435.1 Saccharopolyspora sp. 7B
CCCCCCCCCCCCCCCCCCCCCCCCCGGGCCCCGCCCCCCCCCCCGCGGGGGGCGGCCCCCGGCGACCCCGCGCGCGTCCGGCCGGGGGTATACCCGGGGGGCCACCCGCCGCCGGATGCCCCCCCGGGCCCCCGCCCACCCCGAAAGGCGGCGTGCGATGCCGTACCCGTTCCACTGGTTCCCCGCCGACGGCCGACGTCACGCGACGCTGGACCAGCGCCCCCGCGGCGGCTTCCCCGCCACGCGCGAGGTGACCGCGCTCTGCGGCCGCGAGCTCACCGCCGACGACTCCGCCGAGGGCTGGTTCTGGCCCACCTGCCGCGGCTGCGCACCCGAAACCCGCCGCATCGCCGCCGCGGACACCGCCCAGCCCCCGCTCCTGTTCGGCTGAGCGGCGTGCAGCACGACGAACCGGTGCCGGACACCGTCGCGGAAGCCTTCCCCTGGGTGCACTCCCTCCCCGCCGAGGACGCCCGAGAATTCGCCGCCGAGCTGGCGGAAGCCCTCCGCACGACGACCTCGATCGCACCTCACCTCCAGCTCATCACCGAGTGGCGGCACACCGCCGAAGTCCACGCCGATCCCGAACTGGCGGCGCGGCTGGCTCGCGACCTCGATCAGACCGGGTGATCACCGGTCGGATCTGCGGTGGGCTCCGACTCCTCGGGGGTCGACGAGGTCGCGGAGGTCGCGGCCGCCGGGTTCGAAGGTGGGGAGGCTGCCGACGAGGATGGTCTCGCCGGGGGTGAACGGATCGCCCTTGCGCTCGCGGAACTTCGACCTCGGCATCCGGGTGTCCATCATGGACAGTCCGGCGAGCCAGGCGGAGATGCCGCGGTGCTCCGCGGTGAACCAGACGGCGACCGCGGACAGCAGCGCGAACCCGACCGCCAGCCGGTTCACCTCGCTCGGGCCGAGGTCGGCGAAACCGACCAGCAGCACGTACTGCCCGCTGCCGAAGAACACCCGCACCAGCAGCCGCGGCCTGCCGGGCAGCGCGCCGTCCGGGAGCGCCGGGCGCAGCAGCACCGCCCGCTGCCCCAGCGTGCCGCCGCTGCCCACCAGTGTCGGCACCACCAGGACCAGCAGCCCCGGCAACCAGGCGTTCAGCAGCGCCTGCGCCGGATCCGGCAGCACCATCGACGGCGCTCCGGTCGCCAGCAGCAGCACCGCCACCACCCCGCTGTGCAGCGCCGCGCCCGTCAGCACCAGCGCCGCCACGTCGCAGGCCATCCCGAGCAGCCGCCGCTTCGCCGTCACCGGACGCGGCGTCATCGGGCGGGTCGGCGCCTTCCCGCCGACCAGTTCCAGCACCGGCGCCAGCAGCAGCCCGAACGCCGCGCCCAGCGTGTTCATCAGCAGGTCGTCCACGTCGAACAGCCGGTACGCGCACGGGTAGACGAACCACACCCCGGTGAGCTGCGTCGTCTCGATCAGCAGCGAGGTGGCGAACCCGATCGCGACGGTGCCGGCGCGGCCGGTGCGGAACAGGTGCCGCACGAACATGCCCAGCGGCACGAACAGCGCGATGTTCAACAACGCCTGCCCCACCATCGGATCCCGCATCAGCGCGCCGACACCGCCCGAGGCCGCGCGGAAGTCCGCGAGGAAGTCCAGCGGCGCCAGCTGCGGGGCGTACTCGCCCGGGTCGGCGCAGAAACCCGGGCCGACCTCCGGCAGCGGCAGCAGCGTGTAGGTCATCAGCGCCCAGCAGTGCACGACGAAACCGAGCACCACCAGCATCCGTCCCGCGCCGAGCCCGCCGCGCCAGCGGTACTCGCGGGCCACGAACGGCACGAACAACAACACCGCCAGCAGGACTCCGCACACGACTGCGATCACCGCGGGCGTCACCCTGTCGATCAACCCTGCTCCTCGATCACTCTGCGCTGCCGCCCGGTTCCTCGTCCGGGCGCCTTCATCCGGGCCGCTCCGCCCTTCCGCACCGTCCGGCGCGGGTCTCCCGTCCGTGCGCAAGAACGCACTTCGGCCCGCGGCGGCAACCGATCAGCGTTGTCCGGCATGCGCACATCACGTTTTTCCCGCAGGCGGGACGCGCGCGGAACGGATCCACCCGCCCTCCGGCGGACGACGCGGGGGCAAGTCGCCCGCTCGCCCCGCGCGCGGGGGCGGAACCGACCCGAGACCTTAGAGGCCGCGGCGCCGGTGGTCACGATCAGTACATCGACTCGACTAAAGGGGGTAGTCGTGGTGGATCTTGAACCCGGAGAATGCCGGAGCGCCGAAAGGTTGCTGTGCTCAGACTCACCCCTGGGGAAATTCGGGAGAGCGGCCGGTGGGCCACGGCCCGTCGGGGCCGGCCGCCCTCCCGGCACGACCAGGGACACCGGCACCACCGCACCCCAACGCGGTTGATCACGATTGGGGTACTCGTTCGGTCTACTCCACTTGTCGCTGCGCGCCCCGCGCGGTTCAGTCGTGCTGCCCACCCAGCCCGCGGCGGACAGGACGACATGCGGCCGACCGAAGAGCACAGCGATGACCTCCGATGGCGGATTCCCTGCCACGACTCGGGAGGCGAGAATCGCTCCGTGTCGATCCTGGTCATGGGTGATCGGGTGGCCGTCGTGCTCCCGCCCGGCGACACGCTGATCTTCGACCCGGACGAGGCGGACGACTTCGCGGCGCTGCTCGACACGATCGCGACCTGCACGGAACAGTCCAGCACCTGAGCCACCGGGGAGCGCTCGTGGCCCTCATCGACGCGGACCTGAGCTTCGACCCCCGCGACCCGCACTTCCCGCTGCCCGGCACCGACGTGCGCTGGGCCGTGCAGGTGTTCACCACCGGCAACGGCTACGGGCTCGACCCGGCGAGCTGCCACGTCCAGGACGGCCGGCTGCGCTGCGACCGGCTCGCCCTGCTCGGCGGGCAGCGCACCGCGGCCGGCGGCGTCGAGGTGGAGCTGCGCACCGGCGGCGACCGCGCCGAGTGGACCATCAGCGTCGACCACCCGGAACCGGTGAAAGCGGTGAAGCTGCTGCTCACCGGACTCCCCGACGAACCGTGGTGGGCACCGAACACCGGCCGCGGCCACGAGCTCGGCGGCCGCTTCCAGCTCGACTACCCCGGCCCGGAGTGGGCGACGCCGTGGGCGGCGAGCGGCGACGTCGCGCTGAGCGTGCGTGATCCGCTGGTGCGGCGGCAGGTCCTGCACGTGCACCGGCCCGCCTACGCGCCCGGGCGGATCGTCGAGCTCGTGCACCTGCCCGCCGCCTCCGCCCGCACCACGCACCACCGGGTGCCGCCGATCCGGCTGCGCCGCGGCGGCCTCGACGCCGACCTGGACGAGCACCTGTCCTTCGTGGAACGCGCGCACCAGCTCGTGCCGTGGGAGCAGCGCACCGACGTGCCGGACTGGCTGCGGGACGTGGCGCTCGTCGTGACGCTGCACGGGCAGCACTGGACCGGGCACGTGTTCAACACCTTCCCGGCGATGGCCGAGGCGCTGCGCTTCCTCAGCGGGCACGTCGAGCCGCACCGGGTGCTCGCCTACCTGCCCGGCTGGGAAGGCCGCTACTACCACGACTACCCGCGCTACCGGCCCGGCGCGGACCTCGGCGGCGACGCCGGGTTCCACCGTCTCGCCGACGCGGCGCGCGAGCTCGGCGTGCGGCTGATGCCGATGTTCGGCGGGCACGGCGCCAACGTCACCGCCTACCCGGACTGGGAGCGCTCGGTGATCCGCAACGACACCGGGCGGTACGCGGAACTGCTCAACCGGCCCGACTGGGACGGCGACCGCACCGGGGAGGGCGACCAGGTGTTCCTCAACCCGGGCGAGCCGCGGTTCCGGGCGCACCTGGTCGACTCGGTGTCGGCGGTCGTGCGGGAGTTCGGGGTGGACGCGGCGTTCTTCGACACCCTCGGCTACTGGTTCAACGACCCGCGGTACGAGCTGGTGGACGGCTACCGGCGGCTCGTCGCGGAGCTGCGGGACCGGCACCCGGAGCTGCTGCTCGCCGCGGAGGGCTGGTGGGACGCGCTGTCCGCGCTGTTCCCGCTGAGCCAGCAGTGGTTCGGCGTGGACCGGGACCTGCGGGAGCCGCGGGTGCTCACCCGGTACGCGCGCACCACCGGGCACCTCGCCGAGGGCACGCCCGGGCCGGGCAGCACCGGGGTGCACGAGAAGGGCTTCGTGCCGCGGCCCGCCGACGTGGCCCGGCCCGGGCACATCCCGGTCGTCGGCATCGTCGGCGACACCCTCGCCGAGCACGCGGACGAGGTGGCCGCGATCGCCCGGTGGGCGCAGGCGCACCCGCCGAGGTGACCCCCGTCCGGGAGCGGATCAGGTGGTGCGCTCGTGGCACTCGGCGCGCAGGGCTTCCAGCACCGCGCGGATCGCGGGCCGGTCCGTGGCACCGCGCCGGGTCACCGCCTCCACGTTGCGGCCCGCCCGCACTCCCGCCAGCGGGCGCAGCACGAGGCCCGGGTCGTCCACCACGAAGCGCGGCAGCAGCGCCACGCCGTGCCCCGCCGCGACCAGGGCCTCGGTGATCCGGAAGTCGTTGATCCGCTGCACCACCCGCGGCCGGGTCCCGGTCCGGACCGCCAGCGAGCGCAGCACGTCGTCCACCGGGAAGCCCACGTCCACCCCGATCCACGGCTCCGCGGCGAGTTCGGTGAGCTCCACCCGGTCCTTGCGGGCGAGCCGGTGCCCCGGCGGCAGCGCCACGTCGAGCGGTTCCCGGTACAGCGGCGTGATCTCCGCGCGGGCCACGTCGAACGGCGGCGCGTGGTCGTCCCGGTGCGCCACCAGCACGTCGAAGTCCGCGAGCAGCGCGGGCACCTCCGACGGCTGCATGTCGACGTCGCGGAACTCCACGCGCAGCTGCGGCTGCTCGGCGAGCCTGCTCAGCAGCCCGGGCAGCACCAGCAGCGCGCCGGACGGGAACGCCGCCAGCCGCACCGTGCCGCGCGGCGCCGACCGGAAGCTGTTGAGCTCCGCGTCCATCCGCTCCAGCGCGGCCAGCACCTCGTCGGACCGCGCCACCAGCGCCCAACCGGCGTCGGTGAGCCGCAGGCTGCGGCCCGCGGGTTCGGTCAGCGGCACGCCCGCCTCCGACTGCAGCGCCTTGAGCTGTTGGGACACCGCCGACGGCGTGTAGTCCAGCGCTTTCGCCACCGCGGTGACGGTCCCCCGGTCGGCCAGCTCGCGCAGCAGCCGCAATCTCCGAACCTCCATGAAGCGAAACTACATGGATGGTTCAGTTGTTGTCGCTTGTCCTTCATGGAGCGTCGCCGCAAGCTCGGTTCCGTGACCGCCCGAGACCGCCTCCTCGCCGCCTTCGTGGCCCTGCTGTGGGGCATCAACTTCCTCGCCCTCGACTACGCGCTGCGGTGGTTCCCGCCGCTGTTCTTCGCGGGCCTGCGGTTCCTGGTGATCGCGGTGCCGACCGTGCTGCTGGTGCCGCTGCCCGGCGTGCGGTGGCGGTGGCTGCTGGGCTACGGCCTCGGCTTCGGCACCGTGCAGTTCGCGTTCCTGTTCCTGGCGATGGACGCGGGACTGCCGACCGGGCTCGCCTCGCTGGTGCTGCAGGCCTCCGCGCCGTTCACCGTGCTGCTCGGCGGGGTGCTGCTGCGGGAGCGGATCCGGCCGGTGCAGGCCGCGGGCATCGCGATCGCCGTGCTCGGCATGGCCGCGATCGGCTGGCACCGGGCGCAGGCGGCGGCGCTGCTGCCGGTGCTGCTCGCCCTGTGCGGCGCGCTGGGCTGGGCGATCGGCAACCTGTGCAGCCGCCAGGCCCAGGCGCCGAACCCGCTGCGGCTGACGCTGTGGATGTCGATCGTGCCGCCGGTGCCGATGTTCGTGCTGTCCGCGTTCCTGGAAGGCCCCGGCACCGGCTGGCGGGCCGCCGCGGGCTCGGTGCTCTCCCCCGCCGGATGGGCGGCGCTGGGCGGGCTGGCGTTCACCTCGCTGCTGGCGACCGTGGTCGGCTCCGGGCTGTGGACGACGTTGCTGGCGCGGTACCCGGCGAGCACCGTCGCGCCGTTCTCGCTGCTGGTGCCGATCGTCGGCGTCACCTCGGCGTGGCTGGTGCTCGGCGAGCGGCCGCACCCGGTCGAGCTCGCCGCCGGGGTGGTCGTCGTCGGCGGAGTCCTCCTCGGCAGCCGTCCGCCCCGCGCCACCCCGCCACCCCTCGAACCCGTCGCACCTCCGCTCGAAGCGGCACCGGCGGCCGGCGAACACCGGAACGCGTGATTGCAGATGCTGCAGATATCGGTAGGCTCGGGAACGGGCGAAGGAGGCACCATGAGCGCGATGTTCGAACTGGCGCGACCGGACGACCCGACCAGGGAAGCCTCGTCGAAGCTGCAGCGAGGCGTCGACGAACTGCGCGACTCCCGCGCGCAGCACTCCGCGAGCTTGGCGATCGAGGTCGACGGCCGGTGCGTGCACTACGAACTACCGCCCGCGGTGCTGGACGCGCTGCTGCACACCGCCCGCGAACAGGCCGAGGGACACCGGGTGCGGATCATCGCGCCGGACGCCACCTCCGAGCTGACTCCGAACGAAGCCGCCGCCTACCTCGGGATCTCACGACCGCTGCTGGTCAAACTGCTGGACGCGGGCACGATCCCGGCGCGCAACAAGCCGGGCAGCTCGCATCGGATGATCTCGGTCGCCGACCTGGACGCGTACGCGGAGCGCAAGAGCGCCCGGCAGAACCGGCTCGCCGCAGCGATGGACGACATCGCCGAGCAGGACCTCTACCTGCCCTGACCTGACGAACGGCGGTAGTGCGTGGCCGACGACGAACGGGTGTTCCCGGACACGAACACCCTGTACCCCTACTACATCTGCGACCTGCTGCTGCGGTGCGATATCGAGGGGTTGTTCGAGATCCGCTGGTCCGAAGACCTCTTGGCCGAACTGCTCCGGGTTCCGCCGAGGTCCGGCCGCAAGAGCGCAGCTTCGGTCGAACGGCTCTGCCAGGCGATACGCGAGGTCTTCCCCGAGCGGGAAGTTCCCCGCGCCGCGTACCAGCACTTGATCGACGACATGCCGGGGTCCGATCCGGATGACCGCGTGCATTCCGCGGCGGCCGTCGCCGGAGAGGCGACGGTGCTGCTGACCAGGGATCGGGCTGGATTTCCGCACGAACCCCTCCTGCTGTGGGGAGTTCGGGCGACCAACGTGGACGAGTTCCTCTGCGAACTGTTCGACCGGTACCCGGACGATCTCGGGCGGGTGCTCGACGAACAGGTGGCAGGTCTCGTCCGATCCCGGCTGAGCCACCGGCAACTGCTGGAAGCGCTCGGCGTGAACGCGCCGCTGTTCGCCGACCGGGTGCGAGCGCACGCCTCGACATCGTGATGGCCCGCGGTCAGTAGGTGAAGCGGTGGGTCTTCTCGGGGTGGAGGGTGAAGCGGAGCACTCCGGCGGCGAGCATCGCGTCGAGATCGGCGATGCGCGTCGGATCGGTCAGGTCCCAGTAGCGGGCGGCGAGGCGGCGGGCCAGATCCTCCGCCCCGTCCGGTTCGAAGGTGACGCGACCGGACACCGACACCCAGTTCTCGCGCTCCCCCACCGGGGCGGCGACGACGAGCGAGGCGCGCGGGTCGCGTTCCAGCCGCCGCACCTTCAGCGAGCCGGGTTCGGTGAACAGGTGGATCGTGCCGTCGTCGGCGGCGTCGAACCACACCGGGCGGGGTTGCGCCGGGGCCGGAGCCGCCGCGACGGTCAGGAAACCGTGCAGCGGGCGCCGGAGGAGTGCGAGGTCCTCGGTGGTCGGGATGCCGGTGTTCATGGTCTTTCCTCCGCTTTCGCCGTGTGGTCCGGGAAGTGCCTCCCAGTCCGTCGTGGACATCGGGGGTGGTGGCCGCGACCCGCTCTCGCGGCACGAGCGCTCAATGCCAGGCCCCCGCAGCGGCCGCGCGCACCACGTGGTCCTCGAAGGTGCGGGGCGCCCGCCCGAGCAGGGTGGCGAGTTCGTCGGTGGTCCCGGCGATCAGCCCGTCCGCCATCAGCTCGAACATGGCGGCCACCTCGTGCGCGTCCGCCGCGGTCGCGCCTTCCGCGATCAGCGCCGCCTCGTACTCGGCGGACGTGGTGCGGCGGTAGGTGATGGTCCGCCCGGTGGCGCGGGAGATCAGCTCGACGACCTCGCCGAAGGTGATGGCGCGCGGTCCCGACAGCTCGTAGGTCCGCCCGGCGTGCCGCCCCGGCTCGGTGAGCACCGCGGCCGCGGCGTCGGCGACGTCCTCGACGTCGATGAACGGTTCCGGCACCGGTCCGGCGGGCAGCGCGAGTTCCCCGGCCAGCAGCGCGGGCCGGAACACGTCCTCGTCGAAGTTCTGCGCGAAGTTCGACGCGCGCAGCACCGTCCACTCCAGCGCCGAGCCGCGCACCGCTTCCTCCGCGGACCGCATGTCCAGGCCGAACTCCGAATCGCCCCAGCTGTCGGCGCCGCGCCCGGACAGCAGCACCAGCCGCCGCACCCCGGCCGCGTCGGCGCGGGCCACGAAGTCGTGCGCGGGCCCCGGTTCGCGCGGCGCCACCAGGTAGACGGCGTCCACGCCGTGCAGCACCGCGTCCCAACCGGCCGGGTCGTGCCAGTCGAAGCGGGTGGCGCTGGACCGGGAGGCGGCCCGCACCGGGACGCCGCGCAGCCGCAGCCGGGGGACGATGCGGCGGCCGGTCTTGCCGGTGGCGCCGAGGACGAGGGTCGTGCCGTCGTTGTTCACGCCACCGATTCAACGCCGCCGACTCGGACGCGCACATGGGCGAAGAGCCGGATCACCTGTCCGTTCGTCTAACCTCGGTGGGGTGGACGCGTTCAGCGACTTGATCCGCGGGGTGCGGGCGCACGGTTCCCTGTTCGGCGCGACGACCGTCTCGGCGCCGTGGTCGCTGCGCTTCGTGGACGGCGCGCCGCTCACGTTGTGCACCGCGCTGACCGGTTCGGGCTGGGTCGTGCCGGAAGGCCTCCCGCCGGAGCCGCTGCGCGCCGGGGACACGATGATCGTGCGCGGGCCGGGGACGTTCGCCTTCGTCGACGAGGTCGGCACGGGCGCGGAGCCGATGGAGTGCGGGGTGGACTGCGCGACGCCGGAGCAGGGCGGCGCGCGGCACCGGCTCGGCTGGAGCGACCCGGCCGGGGACGCGGGCGCGACCACGCTGATCACCGGCGCGTACCCGGCGCGCGGTGAGATCAGCCGCAGGCTGCTGGACGCGCTGCCCGTGGTGCTGCGGGTGGACGCCGGGGGCACCGCCGACCCGGTGTTGGAGCAGCTGGCCGCCGAGGTCGCCGTGGACGCGCCCGGCCAGCAGGTGGTGCTGGACCGGCTGCTGGACTGGATGCTCGTCTGCACGTTGCGCTCGTGGTTCGACCGGCCCGGCGGCGAACCCCCGGCCTGGTGGGCGGCGCAGCGCGACCCGGTGGTGGGTGCCGCGCTGCGGCTGCTGCACGAGGATCCGGCGGCGCCGTGGTCGGTCGGTTCGCTGGCCGCCCGCGCCGGGGTGTCGCGGTCGACGCTGGCGAAGCGGTTCGCGGACCTGGTGGGCGAGCCGCCGCTGACGTACCTGACGCGCTGGCGGATGACGTTGGCCGCGGACCTGCTGGTGGAGCGGGAGGCGGCGACCGTCGCGGAGGTCGCGCGGACCGTCGGCTACGCGGACCCGTTCGGCTTCAGCGCCGCGTTCAAGCGGGTCCGCGGCATCGGCCCGAGCGCGTTCCGGCAGGCCGCCGCCCGCTGATCACCCGGCACCGATCTCCTCCGCGTAGTGGCAGGCGACCCGGTGCCCGGTGCCGATGGTGCGCAGCTCGGGCCGTTCGGTGTCGCAGCGCTCCGGCCGCCGCCACGGGCAGCGGGTGTGGAAGCGGCAGCCGGTGGGCGGATCGGACGGGGACGGCAGGTCGCCGGAGAGCAGGATCTGCTCGCGCCGGTCCTCCACCTGCGGGTCGGGCACGGGCACCGCGGACAGCAGCGCCTTCGTGTAGGGGTGGCGCGGTGCGGCGTACAGCTCGTCGGAGCCCGCCTCCTCCACCAGCCCGCCCAGGTACATGACGCCGACCCGGTCGGCGATGTGCCGCACCACGGCGAGGTCGTGCGCGATGACCAGGTAGGTGAGGCCGAACTCGCCCTGCAGGTCCTCCAGCAGGTTCACCACCTGCGCCTGCACCGACACGTCCAGCGCGGACACCGGTTCGTCCGCGATGATCAGGTCGGGGCCGACGGCGAGCGCCCGCGCGATGCCGATGCGCTGGCGCTGCCCGCCGGAGAACTCGTGCGGGTACTTGCGCAGCGCCCGCACGGGCAGGCCCACCGCGTCGAGCAGTTCGCGCAGCCGGGCGGCGGTGGGCTCCCGGCCCCGGTCCAGGCCGTGCGCGCGCAGGCCCTCCACCAGCAGCGCCTCCACGGACTGGCGCGGGTCCAACGAGGACAGCGGGTCCTGGAACACCATCTGCATGCGGCGGCGCATCCGGCGCAGCGGTTCGCCCTTCATCCCGGACAGGTCGGTGCCGTCGAACACGACCCGGCCGCCGGTGGGCTTCTCCAGCCGCAGCAGCGCCCGGCCGAGGGTGGACTTCCCGCAGCCGGATTCGCCGACGAGGCCGTAGGTCTCGCCGCGCCGCACGCCCAGCGTCACCCCGTCCACGGCGTGCACGTGGCCGACGGTGCGCTCCAGCACCACGCCGCGCTTGATCGGGAAGTGCACGGCGAGGTCGGTGACCTCGACCAGCACCTCGCGCTCCACGTCGGCGGAGGGGGCGGCGAGCGTCCCCGGGTCCGTGTTCGTCATGACTGCTCCGCGGGGGTGACGGCGTGCTCCCGGACCGGGTTGTGGCAGCGCAGCAGCCGCGCGCCCACGTCGATGGACGCGTCCGGGGGTTCCTGCCCGCAGACCTCCAGCGCGTTCGGGCAGCGCGGGCTGAACGCGCACCCGGTGTCCCACGGCACGTTGTCGCTCACCGAGCCGCGGATCGGCGCGAGCCGCCGCCCGCGCGGCGAGTCCAGCCGGGGCACCGAGGCGAGCAGCCCCGAGGTGTAGGGGTGGCGGGGCCGGGCGAACAGCTCGTGCCGGGTGGCGCGCTCCACGACGCGCCCCGCGTAGAGCACGTTCACCTCGTCGCACAGCCCCGCGACGACGCCCAGGTCGTGCGTGATCATGATGAGCGCGGTGCCGGTGTCGGCGACGAGCGTGGCCAGCAGGTTCAGGATCTGCGCCTGGATCGTCACGTCCAGCGCGGTGGTCGGTTCGTCGGCGATGAGCAGCCGCGGCCGGCAGGCCAGCGCCATCGCGATCAGCGCGCGCTGCCGCATGCCGCCGGAGAGCTGGTGCGGGTACTCCGCGAGCCGCCGCGTCGGGTCGGGGATGCCGACGCGGCGCAGCAGGTCCGCGGCTTCCGGCATCGCCTGCTTGCGGCGGAGGCCGCGGTGGCGCTCGATGACCTCGGAGACCTGCAACCCGATGGGCACCACCGGGTTCAGCGAGGTCAACGGGTCCTGGAACACCATGCCGAGGTCGCTGCCGCGCCGCCGGTCCAGTTCTTTCTTGCCGAGCGAGAGCAGTTCGGTGCCGTCGAACCGCACGGACCCGCCGACTTCGGCGCCGCGCGGCGGCAGCAGCCCCATGATGGCGAGCGAGGTGACGGACTTGCCGCACCCGGATTCGCCGACGAGCCCGACGGTGCGGCCCGGTTCGACGTCGAAGGAGATGCCGTCGACCGCGGTGACCGGCGGCTCGCCGCGGCGCGCGAACACCACCGACAGGTCGCGGACTTCCAGCAGTGCCATATCCGAGGTCCTCACAGGTGGGTGGTCGCGGGCGGCGCGCTCAGCGCCGCCGCTTCGGGTCCAGTGCGTCCCGCAACGACTCGCCGACCAGGGTGAAACCGAGGGCGACGAGGATGATGCAGCCTGCGGGCCAGAACGCCAGCTGCGGGTGCGAGTCGATGACGTCCTGCGCGCCGCCGAGCATCTGGCCCCATTCCGGCACCGAGTCGTCGGCCGCGCCGAGCCCGAGGAACGACAGCGCCGCCGCGTCGATGATCGCCGTCGCCAGCACGAGCGTGGCCTGCACGATCACCGGCCCGAGCGCGTTGGGCAGCATGTGCCGGAACACGATGGCGCTCTCCCGCACGCCCAGCGCCCGCGCGGCGAGCACGTGGTCGCTGGCGCGCTGGGCGAGCATGGTGCCGCGCAGCAGCCTGCCGAAGATCGGCACCTGCACGAGCGCGACGGCGAGGATCACGGTGAACCGGTTCTGCTGGGTGAACAGCGCCCCGATGGACACGGCCAGCAGCAGCGACGGGACGGACAGCAGCACGTCCACGACGCGCATGACGAGCGCGTCGACCCAGCCGCCGAACGCGCCGGCGAGCAAGCCGAGGACCAGCCCGCCACCGAGCCCGATGACGGTGGCCAGCAACGCCACCAGCAGCGTCTGCTGCGAGCCGAGCAGCAGCCGGGACAGCAGGTCGCGGCCGTACTGGTCGCCGCCGAGCGGGTGCCCGGGCTGCGCGGGCGGGATCGTGTTGTCGGCGCGCGAGACCTGGTTCTCCAGCAGGTGCAGCCCGGGGTCGTGCGGGGCGAGCAGCGGCGCGGCCACGGCGAGCAGCACGAACAGTCCGATGAGGGCGGCGCCGACGAGGAACGCGGGGCTGTACCGCAGCCGCCGCCACGCGGAGGCGACGAGGCTCACGCCGATGTCCGCTTCGGCCAGGTCGTCGATGCGCGCCTTGCGCGCGGTGGGCGTCACCACGGTCACCTCGCCCGCAATCGGGGGTCGATCAACGCGTACGAGAGGTCGACGAGCAGGTTGACCAGCACGTACACCATCGCCGCCGCCAGGATCACCACTTGCAGCACCGGGAAGTCCTTGCGCTCGAAGCCGACGGCGACGGCTTGGCCGATCCCGGCGATGTTGAACACCCGCTCGGTGAGCACGGCACCCGCGAGCAGCGCCCCGGTCTGCAGGCCGACGGTGGTGACCACCGGCAGCAGCGCGTTGTGCAGCACGTGCCTGCGCCGGATCACCGCCCCGCTGAGCCCCTTGGCGCGAGCGGTGCGCACGTAGTCCTCGTCGAGCACGTCGAGGACGGCGGCCCGGGTGATCCGGAAGATCACCGCGAACGGGATGGTGGACAGCGCGACCGCGGGCAGCGCCAGGTGCACCAGCGCGTTCCACGCGGCGTCCCACTCGCGGGTCAGGAGCCCGTCGAGGACGTAGAAGCCGGTGACGCGGGTGGCGTCGAGCCCGACGTCCTGCCTGCCGGACGCGGGCAGCCAGCCCAGCTGCACGGCGAACACGAACTTCAGCAGGAACGCCAGGAAGAACACCGGTACCGCGACGCCGACGAGCGACCAGGTGATGCTCAGGTTGTCCCACCAGCCGCCGCGGCGGCGGGCGGCGAGGTAGCCGAGCGGGATGCCGACGGCGACGGCGAGCAGCAGCGCCAGCAGCGAGAGCTCGATGGTCGCGGGGAAGCGGGTGAGGAACACCTGCACGGCGGGCGATCCGCGCTCCACGCCGGTGGAGGTGCCGAAGTCGCCGCTGAGCGCGCGCAGCAGGAACTTCCCGTACTGCGACCAGATCGGCTGGTCCAGCCCGAGCTGCGCTTCCAGCGCGGCCCGGGATTCGGGGGTGGCGCGGTCGCCGAGCAGCGCGGACACCGGCCCGCCGGGCAGCAGCCGCAGCCAGCCGAACAGCAGCACGGACAGGACGAAGGCGACGAGCACCAGCTGCGCCAGTCGCCGGATCGTGTAGCGGAGCACGCGTCCCCCGGGTTGTGCGGTACTGCGTCCTGTGTGGACGGACCTCGGTCCGCCGGTGCGGGGGGGGGCCCGCGGGGGGGGGGGCGCGCCGCGGGGGGGCCGGGGGGGGGGGCCCCCCCCCCCCCCCCCCCGGGCCCCGGGCGGCGCGGCGCGCCCCCGGGCCGGGACGCCCCCCCC
>NZ_JAIUKC010000057.1:0-65666 GCF_020177435.1 Saccharopolyspora sp. 7B
GCGCGCGCGGGCGGCGCGGGGGGGGGGCCCCCGGCGGGGGTGTGCCTCCGGGCGCGGGGCGGGGGCGGGGGGGGCCGCGGGGGGGGGGGGGGCGCCCCCGGGGATCAGCCGGTGACGGTCACCCCGGCGAACTCCTCCGCGGTCAGCGGGGACGGGACGAGCCCGTGCACGTTCTCGCCGACCACGATCGCGGGCGGCGAGTGCGACAGCGGCACGGCGGGCAGGTACTCGGCCAGCAGCTTGCGGTTGATCTCCTGGTACCGGCCGTTGCGCTTCGCCTCGTCCGGTTCGCCGTCGGCGGCCCGGAGTTCGGCGGCCAGCGGCTCGCCCCACGGGGATCCCGCGGTGTAGAAGCGGCTCGTGGGCGTGCCGAAGAACGTGCCGATGAAGTTGTCCGGCGTGTTGTAGTCCCCGGTCCAGCCGAGCAGGAAGACGTCGGCGCGGGCGTTGTCCACGTCGTCGATGTAGCCGCCGTTCCACGGCTTGCTCACCGCGTTCACCGTGATGCCGACCTCGCGGAGGTCTTCGGCGAGCGCGTTGTAGATGCCCTGCGGGTCCGGCATGTAGGGCCGGGTCACCTCGGCGGGCCAGTAGAAGGTCAGGGTGAGGTCGGCGGCGCCCGCTTCGGCGAGCAGCTGCCGGGCGCGGTCCGGGTCGTGCGGGTACTGCCGCACGTCGGGCGCCCAGCCATCGACGGTGTCCGGGTAGAACTGGGTGGCGACCTCGGCGCCTTCCGGCAGGTTCGCCCGGACCAGGTTCTCCCGGTCCACCGCGTGCGCCAGCGCCTGGCGCACCCGCAGGTCGCGCAGCTTCGGGTTGTTCTTCTGCGTGATCCCCAGGTACATGATGTTGAACGGGTCGCGGATCTCGACCTGGTTCCCCGCGTCCCGCAACGCCTTCAGGTCGGCGGCGTTCGGCAGGTCGTAGCCGTCGATGCCGCCGGATTCGAGCTCCTGCTTGCGGGTGGTCTCGTCCGGGATGATCCGGAACGTGAGGTCGTGCAGCTTCGCCTTCTCGCCCCAGTACTCGTCGTTGCGCTCCAACCGGATCGCGGCGTTGCCCTGGTCGTAGGAGACGAACCGGAACGGTCCGGTGCCCGTCGGGTGCGACTGCGCGTACTCGGGGTAGGTGAAGCTGTCGCCCACGGCGCGCACGTCGTTCGCCCGGTACCGCTCCATCGCCGCGGGCGACTGCATGCTGAACGCGGGCAGGCCGAGCAGGTCGGGGAACTTCGAGGTGGCGCGGGTGAGGTGCACGGTCGCGGTCGCCGGGTCCGGGCTCTCGCAGGACGCGTACAGCGAGGGCTGCGCGCCGTCGGCGAAGCCGCCGAAGTTCTCGATCCAGTAGTAGGACAGCGCGTTGTTCTGCCCGGCGCCGGTCTGGTGGTACCAGCGCTCGAAGTTCGCGCAGACCGCGCTGCCGTCGAAGTCGGTGCCGTCGTGGAACTTCACGCCCTGCCGGAGGTGGAAGGTCCAGGCCTTGCCGTCGGCGGTGTGCTCCCAGCTCTCGGCGAGCTCCGGTTCGACGTCGGCGGTGCCCGCCTTGAAACCGACGAGCCCTTCCATGATCTGGCGGGTGACGCGGAACGTCTCGCCGTCGGAGGCGTAGAACGGGTCGAACAGGTCGGGAGCCCCCGCGGCGCCGAAGGTGAGGCTGCCGCCCTCACCACCGCCCTCGCCGCGTTGGGACTCGGCACATCCTGCCGCTGCTGCCACGAGCGCGCAGGCGATTCCCGCGATCGCGGCCCGGCGCCGGATGCCGGACGGGTGCGGCCTCGACGGAGCTCTCATCACAGCACCTCGATGTGTCTCAGGTCTCACATTGCGGAGAACACTAGCCCGCGCGGCGCCCCCATTGGAGTAGGTCAGGTTACGATCTCGCTACCTCGACGAATCCGCGCTCGCGAATTTTCCCAACGATCGCCGAGCATTCCGGGAATGCGCAGCACCCGCTCCGACCTGCACGTTCGCCCCGTCAGATCAGTTCTCATTCCCGCGCGGACGCGGTTTTCCCGCCGCGGAATTGACCCGGACGGCTCAATCCGGTGCACCGTTCACCGTCGATTCCGGCACGATCCCGCAGCAGCGATTCCCAGTTCGCCCAGCCCGTTGTCCGAGGCCGGGCGAGCGCGATTCCCGCCGAGCGGATCAGCCGGGTGCGCCGGTCGCGGCGGGGCCGATCCGGACGTCGGCGCGGGCGCGGGTGCCGTCGGCGGCGAACCAGTCCCGCTCGAAGCGCTGCCAGCGGCGCAGCTCGCCGCGCGCGCCCTCCCCGTCCCGCGCCACCGCCCGTTCCAGGCGCGCGGCCGGCCCCACCGGCTCCACCCAGACCACAGTGGACAATCGTGGCGCGAGGTCCGCGCGCGCGGCGGAAACCCCTTCCAGCACCAGGACTTCCGGCACCGGAACCGGCACGTGCGCGCCCAGCACCGGGAGCCCGCCCGGCCACTCGGTGCGGCGGTACCCGCCCGGCCGGCCCGCGGCCAGCGGCTCCAGCACGCCCGCGCGCAACCGGGGCCACCACTCGACCGGCTCGTCCCAGGTGGCGAAGTCATCGGTGCGGACCAGGCGGGCGTCGACCCCGCCCAGCCGGGACAGCAGCAGGTCGGCGAACGTGGACTTGCCCGCCCCCGACGGGCCGTCCACCGCCAGCACCCGCACCGGGCCCAGCCGCGCCGGGGCCGCCAGCAGGTGCGCGACCGCCGCGTCGGCGGCCCGCTCGAACTCGTTCACCGCGGCACCTCGACCCGGTGGCGGGACGCCCCGCGCCCCGCCACCCGGTTCACATCGCGCGGCGGCCCGACAGGGCGCGCCCCAACGTCAGCTCGTCCGCGAACTCCAGGTCACCGCCCATCGGCAGGCCCGAGGCCAGCCGCGTCACGTTCAGCCCGGGGAAGTCCCGCAGCATCCGCACCAGGTACGTCGCCGTCGCCTCCCCCTCGGTGTTCGGGTCCGTCGCGATGATCACCTCGGTGATCTCGTCGGTCCCGATGCGGGTCAGCAGCTGGCGCACCCGGAGCTGGTCCGGACCGATGCCCGACAACGGGTCCAGCGCACCGCCGAGCACGTGGTAGCGGCCCTTGAACTCGCGGGTGCGCTCCACCGCGAGGACGTCCTTGGGCTCCTCGACCACGCACACCAGCGCGGTGTCGCGGCGGGCGTCCTGGCAGATCCGGCACTTCTCCTGCTCGGAGACGTTGCCGCAGATCTCGCAGAACATCACGCCTTCCTTGACCTTCTGCAGCACCTCCTGCAACCGGGTCACGTCCGCCGGTTCCGCCGCGAGCAAGTGGAAGGCGAGGCGCTGGGCGCTCTTCGGACCGATGCCGGGCAGCCTGCCCAGCTCGTCGATCAAGTCCTGGACCGGACCTTCGTACACCGTGGACGCTCCGTCACATGCCGGGCAGGCCGAGCCCGCCCAGTCCCTGGCCACCGCCCAGCGCGCCGGTCACCGGGCCCATCTTCTCGGCCTGGAGCTCCTGCGCGGCCCGGTTCGCGTCGCGCACCGCGGCCACCACCAGGTCCGAGAGCGTCTCGGTGTCCTCGGGGTCGGCGGCCTTCGGGTCGATGGTCACGGCCTTGAGCTCGCCGGTGCCGCTGACGACCGCCGTCACCAGCCCGCCGCCCGCGCTGCCGGTCGCTTCCGCGTCGGCGAGTTCCTGCTGCGCGCTCATCAGCTGCTGCTGCATCTGCTGCGCCTGTTCCATGATCTGCTGCATGTTCGGCTGGCCACCCGGTTGCACCGTGGTCCTCCAGAGCTGTTCGCGGTCGCCGCTGGGGTTCGTCGCGTGGCGCTGTCGATCGCGCCCGGCGTTCCGGCTCACCGGCCCGAACCCAGCGTGGGCACGTGCCCGAACGGGCACTCCGCCCAGGGTAGTCGTGCCGGAGCCGCCCCGGCCGCGACCACCCGCCGTGTCGGCCCGCGGGTCAGCTCGGCCGGTGGAAGGTGACGGTGAGGCCGCCGCAGGACGGGCAGTTGCGCATGACGTCGTTGCCCGGTTCCTGGTCCTGCTTCGACCACCCGTACGCGCGCGGGCAGTGCTCGTTGAGGGCGTCGCTGTAGGGCGTCTTCTCGTCGCGGCTCGGGTTCGTGCACAGCTGCGGTTGCCCGTCCTCGCCGCCGGTGAGGTTCTCCGGCGGGCAGTACGGCAGCAGCGGTTCCGCGCAGCCGACCTGCTCGCACTGGTTGGAATCCGGCGGCGGGTCGGCGTCGTCCGGTTCGATGGTGATCGGCAGCGACACCGCGTTGACGTAGCTGACGTTGTACCAGGGCGCGTCCGGGTCGGCGGGGTCGAAGTTGAACTCCGCCAGCCCGGCCGGTTCCTCACCGGTGGTGCAGGTGTCCGCCTCCGGGCCGCAGTCGCCGATGGCGCAGTGGAAGTCGGCACCCGGTTCGCCGGAGCAGCCCTGGCGGGCGAAGAACTTGCCGCGCCAGTGCCCCGCTTCGCCGGACTCGGGGACGGTGATCGTCGCGGACTCGCCGTCCGCCAGCACCGGCAGGCCGGTGAGCTGCTCCGAGCCGTCCGGGTTGGTGGTGCTGCCGATCCACAGCTGCTCGCCGGAATCGTTGACGAAGGTGACGGTGTGGTCCGGGGTCTCCTGCGCCGTGGCCGAAGCGGCCCCGGTGAGCAGGAGCAGGCCGGTGAGCAGGCACGCTGATGTCCGCATGGGTCCTCTTCCAGCAACGCGGCGGCTGAGCGGTCGCCGATCATCGTAAGACGCCGAGGCCGTCCTGCCGCTGCGGCGAATTTCCCAGGGTCCGGTGGCCCGGTTTCACCCCTGCGGCGGTAGCACTCGACTCCGCCGGGCGGCCGGTCGCGACCAGGCGGACGGCCCAACCCGCGTCGCCCACCGGCCGCAACGATCAAGGTGTTGATCACCTCCTCCCGGCAGGTCCCCGGGGGCGCCGCGCGTGACAAGGTGAGCGCATGGCGGTGGACATGGTGCGGTTGCTGGAACTGGCGAGCTGGCGGGCGTTCGACGTGGACGAGGCGGGACGGGTGCTCGCCGGGTCCGACGAGTCGGGCTCCACCCAGCTCGTGGAGCTCTCCCCCAACGGCGGCGCGACCGCGCTGACCGCCCTGTCCGGCGCGGTCACCGGCCGGTACCTGCCCGGCGAGCGCGCGGCGATCATCCAGCACGACACCGGCGGCAACGAGCGCGGCCAGCTGTCCCTGATGCGCCTGGACCGCCGCCGCACCCGGCCCGCCGAGCTCGACGACCTGCAGCCGCTGGTGCGGGACCCGCGCTACGTGCACCGGCTGCTGGACGTGCTGCCCGGGCGGCTCGTGTACGCCACGAACCGGCGCAACGGCGTCGACTTCGACGTGGTCATCCGCAGCGCGCTCACCGGCGAGGAGATCGTCGTCTACGACGGCGGCGGCATGGTGCAGGAGGCCGCCGCGTCCCCGGACAGCCACTACCTGGCGCTGACGCTGCCCGGCGAGCGGCCGATGTCCGACCAGGTGCTGCTGGTGGACACGATGCCCACCACCGACGGCGGGCGCCTCCGCGTGCTCACCGGACCCGGCGAGCACACCCGCAACACGCACGTCCGCTGGCTGCCCGACGACTCCGGGCTGGTCGTGAGCAGCAACGCCGACCGGGACCGCGTCGGCGTGGCCCGCATCGACCCGCGCACCGGCGACCGCACCTGGCTGGTGACCTCCGAGGAGCACGACCTGCTCGGCTGGCTGGCGCCGGACGGGAACTCGCTGCTGGTGCAGGCGAACGACGACGGCGCGGGCCGGCTGGCGCTGCACGACGCGCGGACCGGGCGGTTGCGGCGCGAGGTCCCGCTGCCCGGCGAAGGCTGGTGCGCGTTCCCGCTGCCCTCCCCCGTGTGGTCCCCCGATTCGCGGCTGGTCGCGCTGTCCTTCAGCGCCCCCGACGTGCCCGGCGACGTGCTGGTCCTCGACGTCGAGCAGGACGACCCGCCGCTGGCGATGACCGGCTCGGCGGCCGCGCTCGCCGGGGAACGCCTGGTCACACCGTCGGTGCACCGGGTTCCCACGCCCGACGGCGAGCAGGTGCCGTGCTTCGCGTACCGGCCCGAGGACCCCACCGGCTCCTCGGTGCTGATCATCCACGGCGGGCCGGAAGGCCAGTCGGTGCGCACCTTCAACCCGATCGTGCAAGCGCTCGCCGCGCAGGGGCACACCGTGCTGGTGCCGAACGTGCGCGGCTCCACCGGCTACGGGAAGCGCTGGTACAGCGCCGACGACGGGCGCAAGCGGCTCGATTCGGTGCGGGACCTCGCGGCGCTGCACGACTGGCTGCCGAGCCTCGGGCTGGACCCGGCGCGGTCGGCGCTGTGGGGCGGCTCGTACGGCGGGTACATGGTGCTGGCCGGGTTGGCGTTCCAGCCGGAGCGGTGGGCCGCCGGGGTGGACATCGTCGGCATCTCCTCGCTGGTGACGTTCCTGGAGAACACCTCGCCGTACCGGCGGGCGCACCGCGAACGCGAGTACGGCTCGCTGGCCGCGGATGCCGAGTTCCTGCGGGAGGCCTCGCCGCTGACGCACGTGGACGCGATCTCGGCGCCGCTGTTCGTGATCCACGGGGCGAACGACCCGCGGGTGCCGCTGTCCGAGGCCGAGCAGCTGGCGACGGCGGTCCGCCGCGGTGGCGTCGAGTGCGAACTGCTCGTGTTCGACGACGAGGGCCACGGCTTGGCGAAGCGCTCCAACCGCCTCGACGCCTACCCGAGGGCGCTGGCGTTCCTCACCCGCCACCTGATCTGACGCGCCGGGTGAACGGCCCACTCGCCCGTTGCGGCCGGGCTGGGGGGCCGTTCACCTGGGGACGTCACTCGTCGATCTTGCGGGCGCCCAGTTCGGCGGTGAACAGCTGCACGGCCTCGTCCTCCCGGTCGCGGCGCGGCATCGCTTCGGCGGCGGACGCCGGGGAGGAGTCCGCGATCATCGACTCCTCGTCCTCCTCGTCCGGCGGCGGCGCCGCGGGCGGCGGGTACGCGTCCTCCGGCGGCGGTTCGTCCTCCGGCGGCGGCTCCGGGGGCGGCGGGATGTCGTCCGAGCGACCCCGGCCGGACGGCGCACCGCGGCGGGCCGGGGCGGGACGGCGCTGGCCGTTGCCGGATTCCGGTGGGCGCTGCTCCTGGTGCTGCGCCGCGCTGGGCCTGCTGTAGGTCGGGGGCGCGGCGGGCTGCGCGGGCTGCTGGGGCGCGGGCTTCGCGGCCCCGGCGGGACGCTGCGGCGGCGGGGCGGCACCGGCTTCCACGCAGCGCACGTCGTAGTCGGTCCCCGCGCCGAGCACCTCGGCCATCGCCTCGCGCACGAAGTCGATGCGCCGCTGCTGCGCGAACTGCTTCACCAGCCCGGAGGTGGGCATGGTCAGCACCAGCGTGCCGTCGGCGTAGTCGTGCACCGTCGCGTTAAGCAGCAGCGCCTGGGTGGGCCGGTTGCGCTGGGCGACGGCGCGCAGCAGGTCGGTCCACACCCGGCGCACGTCGGCGGCGCCGAAGCCCGCGGAGTGCGCGGCGCCCGGGTCGGCGACCGCGGGTTCGGACGGTTCGGACTGCGCGGGCTGCGGAGCCGGAGCGGCGGCCGGGCGGCCCTGCTGGGGTTCGGGCTGCTGCGGCGCCTGCTGGGGTTCGGGCTGCTGCGGCGCCGCCTGCTGGGGTTCGGACTGCTGCGGTTCGGGCTGCCGGGACTCGGGCCGCGGCGCCGGTTCCGCTTCCGGCGCGGCCGGCGCTGCCGCCTGCGGAGCCGGGGCTTGCGGCGCCGGGGCCTGCGGAGCCGGGGCCTGCGGTTCGGCCGCGGTCTGCCGGTCGCTGGGCCGCTGGAACACCCGCTTGCCGGCGGACGCGTCCCCGGCGGGAGCGGCTGCGGCCGGGCCGGTGGCCGCGGCGGGAGCGGTGGAACCGTCGGCAGCCGCGGGCGGCGCCAGCGTCATCCGCCGCTCGACCTGCTCGACGCGCTGCAGCAGCGCGCCCTCCGACTCGGACGCGGCCGGGAGCATCATCCGGGCGCACAGCAGTTCCAGCAGCAGCCGCGGCGCGGTGGCCCCGCGCATGTCCTGCAGCCCGGTGTGCACGATCTCGGCGAACCGGGACAGCGTGGCGGCGCCGAGCTGTTCGCTCTGCGTCTGCATCTTGGTGAGCTCGTCACCCGCCGCGTCGATGAGCCCGCGGCCGCCCGCGTCGGGCACCGCGTGCAGCAGCACCAGGTCGCGGAGCCGGTCGAGGAGGTCGGCGGCGAAGCGGCGCGGATCGTGCCCGGCTTCGACGAGCTTGTCGACCGTGCCGTACACCGAGGCGCCGTCCCCGGCGGCGAGCGCGTCCACCATGTCGTCGATGAGCGCCACGTCGGTGACGCCGAGCAGCGCCACCGCCCGCTCGTAGGTGACGCCCTCGTCCCCGGCCCCGGCGAGCAGCTGGTCGAGCACGCTGAGCGTGTCGCGCGCCGAGCCGCCGCCCGCGCGGATCACCAGCGGGTACACGGCCGGTTCGACCCGCACGCCTTCGTCGCCGCAGATGCGTTCGAGCAGTTCGCGCATCACCCCGGGCGGCATCAGCCGGAACGGGTAGTGGTGCGTCCGGGACCGGATGGTGGTGAGCACCTTGTCCGGTTCGGTGGTGGCGAACACGAAGATGAGGTGCTCGGGCGGCTCTTCGACGATCTTCAGCAGGGCGTTGAAGCCCTGCGTGGTCACCATGTGCGCTTCGTCGATGATGAAGATGCGGTACCGCGATTGGGCGGGCGCGAAGAAGGCCCGGTCGCGGAGTTCGCGGGTGTCGTCGACGCCACCGTGGCTGGCCGCGTCGAGCTCGACGACGTCGACGCTGCCGGAGCCCTCCGGGGCGAGCGCCACGCACGAGTCGCATCCCCCGCACGGGTCCGGCGTCGGCCCCTGCGCGCAGTTCAGCGAGCGGGCGAGGATGCGCGCGCTGGACGTCTTGCCGCAGCCGCGCGGCCCGGAGAACAGGTACGCGTGGTTGATGCGCTGCGCCGACAGCGCGGTGCGCAGCGGTTCGGTGACGTGCTCTTGGCCGACGACCTCAGCGAAGGTCGCCGGACGGTACTTGCGGTAGAGGGCGAGCGCCACGGTCGGAACCCTACGCGGTGGCACCGACGCCCCGGATCGGGACGTGGGGGTGCGGGCGGCCGGGGAAAAGTAAGCGGGACCCCGTGCACCCGCCAGAGCCCGCTTACCCTTGCTGCCTTCCGGCCCTGGGGGAGTTCACAGGATGGACGCCGCACGGAGTCCCACCAAGAGTCTAGCGCGTACCTCGGCGGGCTTCGAACCCCCTCCGGGCCCCGTTCGGTGCGAGCCGCGCCACCTGGGCCGGTCGTCGCCTGATTCGGCCGTTTCGGGCATGATCTGCTGCATGTCTCTGCGGATCTCTTTTGCCGGTCGCCGGGCGCTCGTGCTCGGCAGTGCGGTCGCGGCTCTCGCGCTGACCGCGTGCACGCCCCCTGGTGAACCGTCCACCCAGCCGCCCGGTCCGGGCACGCCGCCGCCTCCGGCGGTGCAGGAGCAGCAGAGCGGTGGTGGCGGGCAGACGTTCGAGGGCACGCTGGCGCAGCCCGGCGGCCAGGGCGGCGCGTTCACCTACAACCCGCAACTGGCCCCGGCGGGCGCGCAGGTGAAGGCCACCGTCGACGGCTCCGAGCAGTCCACGGTGGTGACCTTCACCGTCACGGGCCTGCAGCCGAACCGCGGGTACGCGGCGCACGCGCACGTGAACGCGTGCGGGCCGACGGGCGACGCGGCGGGTCCGCACTTCCAGAACCAGCAGGATCCGGCGGCCGGACCGGGCAACCCGTCCTCGGACCCGGCGTACGCGAACCCGCAGAACGAGATCTGGCTGGACCTGCAGACGGACGCGCAGGGCGCGGGCAGCTCCACGGCGACGGTCCCGTTCGGGATCACCGGCGAGCGCGCCCCGAAGTCGATCGTGGTGCACGAGGAGTCGAACACGAACACCGGCGCGGGCCAGGCCGGCACCGCGGGTGGCCGTGCCGCCTGCCTGAACATCCAGTCCTGAGGCCGGAGACCGGTCGGTGCGGGGGCCTCGCACCGACCGGCCCGGACGGCCCGGCGCTGTCGGGGTAGGTCACGCCGGGCCTGCTCATCGGCCGCTCCCGCGAGGGGGCGGCTCTTCGCTTTTCAGCGGCCGTTGTCGGCGGCCGTTCCCATCGGTCCTGCTCGGCTGTTCTGCTCAGTTGTTCCGCTCGCGCCTGCTCGGTGGCCCGCTCGGCAGCCCCACTCGGCGGCCGTTCCCATCGGTCCTGCTCAGCGGTTCTGCTCAGTCACTCTGCTCAGCGGTCCTGCTCAGTCGGCTGCGCAGCGGCTCTGCGCAGCCGCTGCTGCTCGGCGCGGAGCCACCGCCGCGCCTCGACGCGCAGGTCGCGGTCGTCGACCCAGTCGCGGCCTACCCGCACGGTGTCCACCAGCGCCTCGTCACCGTGCGAGCCGCGCACGTCCCCGCGGTGCACCGTGATCACCCCGGATCCGCGTCCCCAGCGGAACGTGTGGCCACCGCCCACCGGTTCGTAGCACCAGGTCATCGGCAGGAACGACTTCGGCCTCACGACCGCAGGCCGAAGATCCAGCCGACTTCGCGGCAGCGCAGCGGGGCCTTCGGCGCACCGGGGGCGCCGTGCGCGGGCAGGGCGAGCAGTTCGGCGACGACGTCGGCGACGCTCCCCCGCCGGTGCCAGATCGCGTGCGGCACCGGGTTTTCGAGGTCGTCCACCCGGAAGCGGGCGGCCAACGCGTCCTGCTCGGCGCGGACCAGGTAGACGTCCATCGCACCCGCGCGGACCCGGAAGCCCTGCACGGCGTCGATCTCCGCGAGCGACGGCAGGTACCGGAACCGGAACCCGGCGCGCACGGTCGCCGCGATCACCCCCAGGTGCGAGCCGAACCGAGCCTCCATGACGTTCATCGGCCACCTCCTCGTGAATCGATCAACCTCGGAATTTCATGAAAACTACAACCTGCAATTGAAGGTTCTTATGCCTAGGAAGAGTGATCTTGCGGAGGCGAGGCGGCTGGACAAGGCACCATGCCCGAGGACGCTTCGACGAGAAGGAACGATGGTGGCGACGCAGCAGAACCCGGCCATTCGACGTGTGCAGCTCGGGTTGCTCCTCCGAGAGCTCCGCGACCGCAGCGGCGTGCAATCCGGTGCGGTCGCGAAGGAACTGGACTGGTACCCGGGCAAGCTGACGCGGGTCGAGAAGGGCGAGCTCACCGTGGCCGCCGCCGAGATCAACGTGATCCTCGGGCTCTGCGGGGTCCCGGACGGCCCGGAAGCCGACAAGATCCGCGCACTCGCCTCCGAAGCGAGGAAGCGGGACCGGCCGAGCCGCATCCCGGACTGGGCCAGGACTTACGCGGGCATGGAAGCGCTCGCGTCGGAGATCAAGGTGCACAACGGTGACCTGATCCCCGGCTTCATGCAGACCACCGACTACGCCCGAGCGTTGCTCGCGACATCACTGGTCACCGCGGAGTCCACCGCGCATCGGCGAGCAGACGAGCGCTTTCAGCGCGGGACCAGAATCGTGCAGGACGACGGTCGCCCTATCACCACGATCCTCGGCGAGGGGTCGCTCAACTACGAGGTCGGCGGCCGAGAAACTCTCCGCGCCCAGCTGGAACGCCTCAGAGAGCTCGCCGACCTCGACCACGTCGAGATTCAGGTTCTGCCTTACTCCACCGGAGAGCACGCAGCCCTCGGAACTCCGTTCACAATCCTGCACTTGGATGATCCGCACGCGACCTACGTCTACGTCGAGGGCTTGACGGACGCCGATTATCTGGAGAAACCTGCTCACACGTCCGTGTACGTGCAGGCGTTCGACAAGTTGAGGGAAGTCGCACTTAACCGCCGTGAGTCAGCACGCCGACTGGACGACCGGATACGGGATCTTCGCTAGGAGCAGCATGCAGGCCAGTGACTTCGGATCGTCAGTTGCGTGGCGAAAGTCCCTCTACAGCAGTGGAAACCACAACTGCGTCGAAGTCGCCACCGTCGCCGCAGGTACCGGTATCCGGGATTCCAAGCTCGGTGCTGCGGGCCCGGTCCTCGCGTTCGGGCACGGCGCGTTCGACGACTTCCTCGCCGCGATCAAGGACGAGCGGTTCGGATGACCCCCGTCCGGGGCTAGGCCGCACAGCTCGAACTCCGGTACACACGGGCATGAACATCGACATGCCGACACATGACCTCGCACCGGGCACCTGGCGGAAATCCAGCTACAGCACCGGAAACGGCGGCATCTGCGTCGAAGTCGCCACCGTCGCCGCAGGTACCGGTATCCGGGATTCCAAGCTCGGGGCCGCTAGCCCGATCCTCACGTTCGGGCACGGCGCGTTCGACGACTTCCTCGGTGCCGTCAAGGGCGGGCGGTTCGGGCGGTAACGGGGCGGGTGGTCAACGCGCTCAACGGGACGAGCACACCGACCCGAGGAGCCGACCATGCGCATGATCTTCGTGAACCTGCCGGTCGAGGACGTCCGGAAGTCGCGGGCGTTCTTCACCGAGCTCGGGTTCGAGTTCGACGACGAGTACTCCGACGAGAGGACCGCCTGCCTCGTGCTGGAGCGGAACATCTTCGCGATGCTGCTGGAGCACGACCGGTTCCGGGACTTCATCAACGGCGACCTCGCCGACCCGGCCGACACCGAAGTCCTCAACTGCATCACCGTCGACACCCGCGAGGAGGTCGACGCCCTCGTCGCGAAGGCCATCGCGGCCGGTGGCGAGGCGTGGAAGCCGAGCTCCGAGATGGGGCCGATGTACGGCGGCAGCTTCCGCGACCCCGACGGGCACGTGTGGGAGCTGATGCATCCCGGCGGCTGATCGGTGCGCTGCGAGCGGAATCCGACCGCACCCCGGTGATCCGTGGCTAGGGTCCAACCCAGCCGACGGACGGAGGAACCATGCCGCTCGAAGTGGACCCCGAGCTGAAACCGCTGCTGGACGCGTACTTCGCGAGCCGCCCCGCCCCCGAGGCGCCCGGGGACGCGCTCGCCATCCGGCGCAGCATCGAGACCGCGCTGGCCGCCGCGCCCACCGAACTCCCGGCCGGGGTCCGCAGCACCGAACGCACCGCGATCGGCTTCGACGGCGCGGAGATCGGGCTCTGGTGGCTCACCGCGGGCGACGAGCGCCCCGGCTCGGCGGTGGTGTGGCTGCACGGCGGCGGCATGGTCTTCGGCGACGCGCGGCCGTGCCTGCCGAACGCGGCCGGGCTCGTCGCGGCCACCGGGGTGCCGGTGCTGGTCGTGGACTACCGGTGCGCGCCGGAACATCCGCACCCCGCGCCCGTCGAAGACGCCTGGACCAGCCTCGCCTGGCTGCACGAGCACGCCGCCGAGCTCGGCGTGGACCCGGCGCGCATCGCGATCATGGGTGAGAGCGCGGGCGGTGGCCTCGCCGCCGGGGCCGCGCTGCTGGCGCGGGAGCGCGGCACGCGACTCGCCCGGCAGATCCTGATCTACCCGATGCTCGACGACCGCACCACCGAACCCGATCCGGAGCTGGTGGCGCTGGCGACCTGGTCCTACGAGCGGAACGCCACCGGGTGGGGCGCGCTGCTCGGCGAGCTCGCGGGCGGCCCGGACGTGCCGGCGACCGCGGCACCCGCCCGCGCCACCGACCTGCGGGGGCTTCCCCCGGCGTACGTGGAGGTCGGGGACCTGGACATCTTCCGGGACGAGGACGTCGAATACGCGCGCAGGCTGTCGTTGGCCGGAGTCCCGGTCGAGCTGCACGTCCGGCCGGGCTGCCCGCACGCGTTCGAGAGCGCCGTCCCGGATTCCGACGTGGCGCGGCGCGTCCGCCAGGACCGCGCCCGGGTCCTCCGCGCCCTCTGATCGCCGCAGCGCACCGGCCGCGCCGCTCGGGTGAACCGCCCGTTCGCCCGATCCGCCGGTCCGGCAGGCCGTTCACCTGGGCCATTCGGGGGTGCCGGACCGGTCGGCGCGGAGGGGACCCCGGCGCGGAGTGATCATCGTCCTCCCGTACACTTCCGCGTGGAGGATTGGCCGAGCGGCCTAAGGCGCACGATTGGAAATCGTGTTGGGTTAATAGCCCTCACGGGTTCGAATCCCGTATCCTCCGCCAGCCGGAAGGCCGGGCACCGATCAGGTGCCCGGCCTTCTGCTTTCCCGGGTTCCCGGAGAACCCCGTCGGGGCCGATCGCCCCGCGAGGACTCGAACCGCTCCGCCGGGCTGCTAGGCGGAGTCGCCCAGCTCCTGCACTTCACCCTTGGACGCGTCCCGCTGCGGTTGTCCCATGACTCCCCCCTTCGTCACCCAGTGCCCACAGCGTACTCACCTTGAGTGACACCCAGAAGTGCCTACCGGAAGTTCTCGGCCCGACCGGTGCGACGATCTCCGGCCCGATTCGCGATGATCACGCGGTTGCGGCCCCCGCCGCGGCGGCCCGGTACCGCCGCGCCACCGCCGAGAAGGCGGCCTTCGGTTCCCACTCCAGGTCGGGATAGGTCGTCCCCCGCCGCCCTTCGAGGATCTTGACGATCCCCAGGCCGGCCCGGTCCAAGTCGTCCCTCGGGTCGCCGTCCGGGCGGTGCGGGTAGCCGGGCAGGGCGAACAGGAACACGAACGCGCCGTCCACGCCCTCCGCTTCGAAGATCTCCAGCAGCTCGTCCAGGTAGGCGGCCTGACCGGCCTCGTCGCGCTCGTAGGAACCGGTCAACCGCACCGGAACCCGGGTCCGCGGATCGTGCTCGACCACCTCCAGCACCCGTCCCCCGCGGTCTCCCGCGCCCCGGTAGGCCGCGGTCCCGAACCCGGTGATGGCGAGCGGCTTCGGACCGCGGGCCAGCTCGCGCACCGCTTCGCGGAACCCGTCGGCGACCTCGGCGGAGCGGATCAGCTCGAACGTCGCGAAGTCGAAGGGGGCCCAGTCGACCTGCTCGAACTGGATGGCGGCGTAGGTGAGCCCGCCCCCGAAGTACTCGCGGACCGCGGCCGCGGCGTCGCGCAGGAACGCGTTGACGCGCCCGCCGAGCTCGCGCAGCGCCGCGGCCCGCTGCTCAGGCCGGCCCACCAGCTGCTCGACCCGCTCCTCGGGGGTGTCGCCGGGCAGGAACCCGCGGTTCATCACGCTCAGCTCGACCCCCGCGACGAACACGACCTCGGCTCCTCGCCGCCGGAGCCGTTCCGCCCGCACGGCGCAGTCGCGGAACAGCGCGAGGATCTGCTCCGGTTCCAGTTCGAGCGGGTAGGGCGAGAACCAGACCTCCAGGCCGAGGTCGGCGGCGGCACCGGCGGCCAGCTCGATGCGCCGCGGGTCGCCGCCGATGATCTGGACGGCGTTGCAGTGCAGGTCGTCGCGGATGATGGCGAGCTCGCGCCGGACCACCGCGGGGTCGAAGTGCTCGCGGGACGTCCGGCCGTGCACGACGAACCCGGTGTCGTAGGTCATTCCCCTTGCTCGCATGGCGCGATCCCCTCCGTCGGTCTTCCGGCGGACGAGCGTGACAGCAAAAGTGCGCGCACGCAAGTTTGCGTGCACGCACCTGGCCGTGGGACGCTGGCGCCGTGACGACGGCACCGGGGTTGCGGGAGCGGAAGAAGCAGGCCACGCGCGAAGCACTGCGCGCGGCGGCGCTGCGCCTGGCGGTCGAGCGCGGGCCGGACCAGGTGCGGGTCGAGGACATCGCCGAGGCGGCCGGGGTCTCGCCGCGCACCTACAACAACTACTTCGCCAGCCGCGAGCAGGCGATCGTCTCCGCCGTGACCGCGGACCGGGAGTCGCGGATCGCCGCCGCGGTCGCGGCCCGGCCCGCCGAGGTGCACCTGGCCGACGCCGTCACCGACGCGGTGGTCGAGCAGCTCACCGGCACCGGCGAGCACGACCCCGAGGCGCTGCTGCTGATCACCACCCGGCCCGCGCTGCGCGACGCGTTCCTCGACACCACCGCCGGCATCGAAGGGCCGCTCGCGGCGGCCATCGCCGACCGCGCGCCCGGCACCGAGGCGACCGCCGCCCGAGTGCTCGCGGCGAGCGTCGCCGCGGCGGTCCGCATCGCCCTGGAGACCTGGCTCCAGCCGGCCGGGAGCGCCGACGGCCTGGTCGTCCCCACCGGCCCACTACCCGACCAGCTCCGCGCAGCCCTGGCCCCCCTCACCCCAGCCCTCGACGCAGCCGAGCACCCCTGACCAAGATCGTCCTTCCTGTCAGCGGCGAAGCCGATGAGCAGAAACCACCTGACCAACCGGACCACCCGCGGGTTCTCAGCGGGATTCTCGCGAGGACAGCTTTTTCCCTCGTGGCGGAGCCACTTGGGAAAAAGATCCCGCAGCGAGAATCACGCTGAGGTTCCGCCACCCCACTCCCGAGCAACGGGACCGGGAAGGCCATCAAGGCCGAAGGCGTGCGAGTTGGGGGTCGTGGTCGCTGGTCTGGTCGGCGAACTCGGCGTTCACGTGCACCACGTCGTAGTCCACCCGCCCGACGCCCGGGGTGGTGAGCACGTGGTCGAGCGCCTGGGCGTTGCCCTCGTACACGTAGCTGTACCGCTCGACCGGCGGCAGCGCGTCGGCGGCGGAGCTCAGCAGCCCGCCCTCGGTCAGCGCGGACACCGCCGGGGAGAAGCCGAAGTCGTTGAGGTCGCCGGTGACGACGACCTTCGCGCCCGGGTCGATCGCCGTGAGGTCCGCGACGAGACCGCGCACCAGCCGGGCCTGCTCGACCCGCTGCCGCTCCGACTCCCGCGCGGGCGGCTGGAACCGGCCGTGCATCGGCTGGTCGCCGCCCTTCGAGGTGAAGTGGTTCGTGACGACGAACACCTGCTCGCCGCGGAACGAGAACTCGCCGACCAGCGGCTTCCGGCTCGCCTCCCATGCCGGGTCGGCGGGCGCGATGCGGCCCGGGGAGGCGCTCAGCTCGGCGCGGTCCCCCGCGGGCACCGCGCGGACCGGCGTGACCGCGTCCCCGCCGGGACGGTCCACGAAGGACACCCGGGCCGGGTCGAACAGGAACGCCACCCGGATGTTGCCGCCCGGCTGCCCGCCGTCGGCGCCGTCCACCGGGTCGATCTGCCGCCACTCGTAGCGCGGGCCGCCCGCGGCGGCGATGGCGTCCACCAGGCGGCGCAGCGTGCCGTCGGCGGCGACCACCCCGTCGTCGGTGGCGCCGGTGTCGTCCTGCACCTCTTCGAGGGCGATCACGTCCGGGGCCGCCAGGTTCACCGCGACGCCGCGGGCCAGCCGGTCGAGCTTCGACTGCTCGTCGGTGCCCGCCAGGTTCTCCACGTTGTAGGTGGCGACGGCCAGTTCGTCCGGATCCTGCGCGCGGGTGACCTCCGGTTCGACGCCCACCGGCCGGTGCTCGCCGAGCGCCGTCGCCGCCAGCAGGTAGCCGCCGAACCGGCTGTAGTCCAGCGGCCCCTCGGTGCGCCCGGTCAGCTCGTCGCCGACGTTCGCCGCCGGGACCGGCAGGCCCACCGGCTCCACCTTCAACCGGCCCGAGTTCGGCTCGTCGTAGCCGGTGTAGGTGGTGGTGCCGCGCTCGCCGGCCTGCTGCGCGGGCTTCGAGGTGACGGTCAGCGCGCCGTACGAGTCGGTCGGGCCCACCACGCGCGCGTCGGCGACGGAGACGTTCATGTGCTCGCGGGACTCGTAGTAGTCCAGCGCGAACCGGGCCGGGTCGAGCGGCAGCGCGTCCAGCTCGCCGTCCGGGGCGTACGCCGCCGGTACCGATTCCGGGGCGATCGGCTCCGCCGCCGGGACCGGTGCCGCGCCGGTGATCTCCCAGGTGGCGCCGGACAGCTCGGTCACCGACTGGTTCGGCGTGGTCTCCGGCTGCTCGCCGTCGCCGACCGCGTAGTACTCGGCGACCGTGCCGGACACCGCCACCACGTCGCCCACCGCGACCCGCGGCGGCGCGTCCGGGGTGTAGACGAACAGGCCTTCGCTGGTGCGCGGATCGCCGTCAGGTTCCGGGTCCTGGAACCAGAAACCCGGTGCGGTGCCCTCGGTCCGGACGCCGGTGACCACGCCCGGCACACCGCTCACCCGCTGCCCCAGCAGAGGCGAGACGCGGCCCGCGCCCTGCACGTCGTGGATGCGCACCTCGGCTGCCGCCGCCGAACCCGGCAACACCATCAGCACCCCGCACGCGGCCAGCGCCCCGGCCAGCACCTTCGACGATCCCACTCCGAACCCCCAGCGCTCGAACGATCACAGCGGCGCCCGACGCTACCGCGCGCAGGTGACGCCCGAACCGATTTCACCCGTACGCCGGGCGAAACCTCGTCGATCGAGACCGCGGACCTCGCGCCGTTTCCCGTCAGCGGCGAAGCCGCTGAGCCGCCGACCACCTGAGCACCTCGCACCGCAGCGGGTTCTCAGCGTTCTCCTCGCGAGGACAGCGTTTTCTCCTGTGGCGGAGCCACCGGTGAAAACGATCCCGCAGCGAGGAGGACGCTGAGGTTCCGCCACCCCATCCCCGAGCAGCAGGGGACGACACGGTTTTCAGACCCGGATCTCCGGGCGGTGCTGCTCCAGCCAAGCCGCGATGTCGAGGGCCCGGTCCAGCTTCTCCCGTTCGTAGCCGGGGAGTTCCGCGGGCGGCGTGCTCACCGTGGCGTCGAACCACTTGCGGTAGATGACCTGGAACATCGGGTGGTCCGGGTCCGCCAGCACCTCGCGGCCCATCGCCTGCAACTTCCCCGCGTAGCCCGGGTCCTGGGTGGACGGGTACGGGCTCTTCACCCGTTGCAGCACCGATTCCGGCAGCACGTCGCGGGTGGCGGCGCGCAGGAGGCTCTTCTCCCGGCCGTCGAAGCTCTTCATCGCCCACGGCGCGTTGAACACGTACTCGACCAGCCGGTGGTCGCAGAACGGGACGCGCACCTCCAGGCCGACGGCCATGCTGATCCGGTCCTTGCGGTCCAGCAGCGCCCGCAGGAAGCGGGTCAGGTGCACGTGGCTCATCACCCGCATCCGCGCTTCGTGCGGATCTTCGCCGGGCAGCGGTTCCACTTCGGCGGCCGCGTCGCGGTAGCGGTCCTTCAGGTAGGTCATCAGGTCGATCCGGGCGTCCAGGTCCGGGTCGAAGAACTCCGACACGGCGGGCCCGCCTTCGTCCGCGGACATCTCACCGGCGGCGAACACCGGCACCATCCACGGGAAGATCTCGGCCTGCTGCGCCACCGGGTCGTGGAACCACGGGTAGCCGCCGAAGAGCTCGTCCGCGGTCTCCCCGGACAGCGCGACCGTGCAGTGCTCCCGGATCGCCTGGAACAGCAGGTACAGCGAGGTGTCCACATCGGCGGCACCCACCGAGAAGTCCTTCGCCGCCAGCACCGTCCGCCGCGTCGCCGGATCGGCCAGGGCCGCGTCGGAGAGCACGATGTCCCGGTGCACCGATCCGACGTGCCGCGCCACGTCGTGCACGAACGGCGAATCCGGCGTCGCCCGCATGTCATCCGGGCGGAAGTTCTCCGCCAGGCCCACGAAATCCACCGAGTAGCTGCGCACCCGCTCGTCCCGCGCCGCCAGCTGGCCGGCCGACAGCGCGGTCAGCGCGCTCGAATCGAGGCCGCCGGACAGCAGCACGCCCAGCGGCACGTCCGCGGTCAGCTGCCGCCGCACCGAGTCGTCCAGCAGCTCCCGGATCGTGGCGATCGTCGTGTCGAGGTCGTCGGTGTGCTCGGCGGTGCGCAACGTCCAGTAGGTGCGTTCGCGCAGCCCGTCCCGGTCCACCACGACCAGCGTGCCCGGCACCACCTCGCGCATGTCCGCCCAGATCGCGTGCCCCGGCGTCTTGATCCCGCCGAGCAGCTCGTTCACCCCGTCCGCCGCGATCACCGGCCGCACGTCCGGGTGCGCCAGGATCGCCTTCGGCTCCGAACCGAACAGCACGCCGTCCCGGGTGCGCTGGAAGTAGAACGGTTTGATGCCCATCCGGTCGCGCACCATGACGAGCTTCTCGGCGCGGCCGTCCCAGATCGCGAACGCGTACATGCCGTTGAGCCGGTCGACGAGTTCCTCGCCCCACTCCAGGTAGGCCCGCAGCACCACCTCGGTGTCGCTGGAGGTGCCGAACCGGTGGCCGCGACCGCGCAGTTCCTCGCGCAGCTCCGGGAAGTTGTAGGTCTCGCCGCTGTAGGTCAGCACCACCGGACCGTCCGGGGTGTCCGCGCGCATCGGCTGCGCCCCGCCCTCGATGTCGATCACGGCGAGCCTGCGGTGGCCGAGCGCGACGTGCCGGTCCAGCCACACCCCCGCCGCGTCCGGGCCGCGGCAGGCCATCGTCTCCGTCATCGCCGCCACGACGTCCCGCCGCCGGTTCACGTCGTCCTCGAACGACACCAGTCCCGCGATTCCGCACATGTTCCGCGCTCCTCCAGCCGCCGACGCCTGCACCGACCCACCCAGCAGCATCCCCGTCCGGAACCCGGGCATTCACCAGGATTCGGGGCGCACCGCGGCACCGGCGCACTCGACGTCGACGCCCCGCCCGACGCCGGAACGGAGCAGCGCGCCGGACCCCGCGTTCCCCGTTCGGCGGCGAGCACCGGTGCGCCGGGTCAGCACCCACCCGCCGTCCGAGCGCCTCGGATGCCCCGAACGAGCAAGCCCGCGACCTGCGCCGCGACGCAGCGAGTTTCGCTGGACCAGCGGTAGGGCGGGGCCGCGCGGCCCGGAAGCATCCGTTGGCGGCGGCTCTTTCTCCGCGCCCTGGAGGAGCATTGACGCATCCGTCCCACTGCGAACGTGCCGGCGGCGACACCTGCAAGTGCCGGTGCGCCAACACCCTGCACGGGTGGCCCGGCGCCGTCTCGCTGATCCGCGACCCGGCCCCCGACGCCCTCGACGACTTCCGGGAACGAGCCGACCGCAGGTGGGAGGCGGCCGAGCGCAAGGCTTCCGGGAGCGAGAACCGCTCCCGCTCGACGATCGGGCACAAGCGCGCCGCGGTGGACACCGCGCGCGAACACGTGCTCCGGGCGCTCCGCGCGGTGCACCGGACCGCCGAGTCCCGTGCGGAGCAGCAGAGTCCCCCACCGGATTCGACGCCCGACGACGGAGCCACCGGGTCCGGTGCAGGACGGCAGGAATCTCCGCCACCTCCGACGTCCGACGAGGAAGCCGACACCGCGGCCCGGGAACGGGCGGACACCGACCGGAGGCTCGCCACCGCCCGCACCGATGTGGACCGGGTCGAAGCGGTGGGCGAGCTGCTCGGCCAGGTCCTCGACCAGGTCGAGCGGGACTTCGGCCCGCTGGGCACCGGAACCCGCGCGGCGATGGCGGAGCACTTCTGGTGCGAACTGCTCGTGCAGCTGGTCGTGGTGATCGAGGAGGCGAAGCGCGCCTGGGACGCGATTCCCCAGGTGGTGGGAAAGCAGCTCGACGAGGTGGTCAACGCAGGCCGCCGCAAGATCCCCGCCGAGGTCGTCTCCGCGTGCACGAAGCAGCTCTGGACCCGCCTCACCGAAGCGCTCGGCCTCACCGGGATCGAGCAGGCCGCCGCACTGCTGCCCGCGCTGCGGACGCTCGCGGTCGTGCTGTGCAAGTCCCCGCCCCGCCATCCGGCGGTCGTGCGGCACTGCCTGGACCCGCTCCAGGAACTGCTGCTGGACAAGGCGAAAGCGCGGTTGAAGCAGGCGTTCGGTGCGAGCCTGCTACCCGAGATCCACGCTCGGCTCGAATAGCCGCCGGCCTGTCGGTGCGTTGATCTAGTGTCCCGCGGCGTGAGACCTGGATACGGACATGCGCTCGTGCTGCGGCCGGGCGAGCACCTGAGCCGCCGCGCGGTGAGCTGCCCCTCCGGCGAGTACGGCCTGGTGCACCAGCACGACGGCAACGTCGTCCTTTACCGGAACGCCGACTCGGTCGCGGTGTGGGCCACCGGCACGAACTACCAGCGGGGGGTGCTCGACTCGCCCCTGGTGTCCGATCCGGATCCGGCGTTCGGCCGCCCCGGCCGCCTCGCTCTGGAAGAGGACGGCGACCTCGTGGTCTACGCGCACACCGGCGAGCGGCTCTGGTCCACCGGCCCCCAACGCGAACCGGTCGAGTCCCTGGTGGTCCACGACTGGGGCAAGATCGCGCTGAAGAACGAGCAGGGTCACGTGCTGTGGGAATCGCCGCGCGCGCCGAAGCGCTGGGACGGCTGGAACTCCCCCGCCGACGGCCACCGGGTGCGGCGCGGGCAGACGCTGCGGAACGCCTCGCTGACCTCCGCGAACGGCGAGTACCAGTTCGTCGTCGGCGAGGAGGACGCGTGCTTCCTGTGCCGGGTGGACGGTCCGGTGCTGTGGCACGAGCCGATCCGGCGGGGCGACGGGTTCGCGCTCACCGCGGACGGCGAGCCGCGCACCGTCCGGCCGGACGGCTACGCGCTGCCCGGCATCATCGGTCCGGCGCCGGACGTGCGCGCGGAAGCGCTGCTGGTGACCGACGACGGGCTCCTCGCCCTCGTCGACGCGCACGACGAGATCCTGTGGGCGCACCGCCCGAAGCCGCTCGCCCCGGCGGTCCCGGCGAAGCGCGCCCGTCCCGCGCGGCCGACGCGCCCCGCGAACGTCCCCGAGCTGCCCGGCACCGAAGAGGTGCCCGTGGTGCGCACCGACTTCTCCGACGACGCGGCGTGGGCGGCGACCGCGGCCCGCACCACCGCCGACTACTTCGAAGGCGAACCGGACGACGAACCCTGGTCGGCGAACGTGGTCCTGGTCGACGACCGCCGCTACGCCGGACTCTCCGCGGCGCAGCTGACCGCCCTCGTCCCGGCGGACGCGGACTGGCCGCTGCTCGTCGTCGCCGACGCGCACACCATGACCGCGCCCGAGCACGACGTTCTGGTGGTCAGCCTCGACGAGGACGGCTTCGGCGAGAGCCGCCGCGCCACCACCGGCGCCCTCGTCGAGATGGAGATCAACCTGTCCCTCGCCAACATGGACTGGGAGGACTTCGCGGGCGAGGAGGACTCCGGCCTGATCGAACCGATGAACGTCGAGAACCACCCGCACCCCCCGACCAGCTGACCCGGCGGGGCGTCGCGCGGAGGTTCAGCGGTGGAACGGCCGGTTCGCCGGGTACGAGGATCCACGACCCGGTCGTCGCGGACCACGAGGAACTCGACGCCGGTGGCACTGTCGTCCGCTCCGGGTCGACCCGGGATCGCGGTGCACGGCCCGGTCAGGAGGTCGCCCCCGACGAGACGGTGCCGGGAGCCGAGCCAGCTCCCCGTGCGCGGCGCCCCCGGAGAACCGGGCCCCGAACGCCGAAGAGCCGGTCCCCTGTGGGGGCCGGCTCTTCGCTGGCGGTAGCGGTGGGATTCGAACCCACGGAGGCTCTCACCTCACGCGCTTTCGAGGCGCGCTCCTTCGGCCGCTCGGACACGCTACCGCCGACTAGGCTACTGCACGCTCGTTCGGCGCCTCAGGCGGGGGTCGAAGATCAGGAACCGCTGGACTCGCTCTCGCCGGAGCCCTTGAACTTGTCCTGGACGTCCTGCACGGCGCCGGCGGCCTTGTCCTTGACGTCCTGGCCGGTCTCCTTGACCTGGCCTTCGACCTGGTCGCGCTTGCCGGCGTTCTTCAGCTCGTCGTTGCCGGTGGCGTTCCCGGCCGCCTCCTTGGCCTTGCCGGTCCACTGCTGAGCCTGGTGCTTGGCCTTGTCGAACACGCCCATGATGACTCCTTCCGCAGCATTCGGTTCACGCGTGGGAGTACCCCTCATGATCCGGCATCACGCGCACGTGGCGCAGATCACCGGTGCTGGTCGAAGAATCCTTCCAGCAGCCGCGCGCACTCGGCGGCCAGCACGCCGCCCACCACTTCCGGGCGGTGGTTGCTGCGGCGGTCCCGCACCACGTCCCACAGCGAGCCGACGGCGCCGGTGCGCGGTTCCCACACGCCGAACACCAGCCGGGACACCCGGGACAGGACCAGCGCGCCCGCGCACATCGTGCACGGCTCCACGGTCACGGCGAGCGTGCAGTCGGCGAGCCGCCAGCCGTCGCCCCACTCCGCGGCGGCGGCGCGCAGCGCCAGCACCTCGGCGTGCGCGGTCGGGTCGGCGAGGTCTTCGCGGCGGTTGTGGGCGCGGGCCAGGACGCGGCCGTCGGGGGCGGCGACCACGGCGCCGATCGGCACGTCGCCGGTGGCCAGCGCACCGGGGGCGACCTCCAGCGCGGCGCGCACCAGCTCGGTGTCGCGGGGCATCACTGGTCCAGCTTCTCCAGCACGCCGGCGAACTGCTCCCCGAAACCGCAGCGCTGCGCGATCATCTCCAGCTGCTCGTCCGGGTACAAGTCGACCTCCTCGATGATCACGAGGAGTTCGCCCTCCGGGAGTCCGATGTCGGACAGGATCGACAGGTTGCCCTCCGGCCACACCTCGTCGTCGTCCTCGTCGGGGGCGTCCGCACGCAGCAGGTCCAGCACGTCCGCGGCGATGTCGTAGTCCAGGGCGGCCGCCGCGTCCGACAGCAGCAGGTCGACGCCACCGGGGATCGGGCGGATCAGCACGAAGAACTCGTCGTCCACGTTGCACATGCCGAACACCGCGCCGGTCGAGCGCAAGGCCCGCAACGCGGTGATCGTGTCGTCGAGCCCGCCCAACACCGAGCCCTCCAACGCACTGCACCGCCACCGGCCGTCCTCGCGAACCACGGCCACGGCGAAGCCCGCCTCCGGCTCCTGCCCTGTCATGCGGACCACGGTAGAGCGTGCGGGTGCCACCCGAAAGCACTATTGCGCGCTCGTGACCTTCGGCACCGCGAACGGGGGTGCACAACCGCACGACCGGGTGGCGCTGCCCCGCCCCGGGGTCGGGCAGGATGGGTCCATGCGTGCCGTGTGCGTGATCGGACTGGGATTGATCGGTGGCTCGGTGCTGCGCGCCGCCACCGCCGCCGGACGCCCCGCCTGGGGTGCCACCGCGGGAGCCGACGACGCCGCCGGGGCCCGCGGCGACGGCTACCAGGTGGACAGCACCGAGGAGGCGTTGCGCCGCGCCGCCGAGCAGGACGCCCTCGTCGTCGTCGCCACCCCGCTGACCTCGGTGCGCGCCGTGCTGCGCGAGGTCGCCTGGCACGCGCCGGAAGCGCGGCTCACCGATGTGGTCAGCGTCAAGGACCCGGTGGACGCCGAGGTGCGCGGCCTGCTGCCCGGCGCGCGCTACGCGGGCGGTCACCCGATGGCGGGCACCGCGTCCTCCGGCTGGGCCGCCGGGTCCGCCGAGCTGTTCCGCGGCGCGCCGTGGGCGGTCGTCGTCGAGGAGGGCACCTCGCTGGAGGCGTGGCGGGACGCCGCCGAACTGGCGCTGGACTGCGGTGCGCACGTCGTCGCCACCTCCGCCGCCGAGCACGACGACGCCGTCGCCCGCATCTCGCACCTGCCGCACGTGTTCGCGAACGTCCTCGCCGCCGTCGGCGCGGACGGCGGGCCGCTCGCGCTGTCGCTGGCCGCCGGGTCGTTCCGGGACGCCACCCGCGTCGCCGCCTCCGACCCGGAGCTGGTGCGGGCCATGACCGAGGGCAACCGGGTGGCGCTGCTGGACGCGGTGGACGACGCGCTGGGCCGGCTCGGCGCCGCGCGCGGCTCGCTGGCCTCCACCGGGGCGCTCAAGACCACCGTCGACGCGGGCTTCGCGGCGCGCGGCGAACTGGAGCGGGTCAGCGACCCCGAGCGGACGAGCCAGGAGGTGGTGCTGCGCGGCGACCGGGACCTGCGCAGGCTGCGGGAGCTCGGCGCGCGCGGCGGACGCATCACCGCGCTCGGCGAGGGGTCCGCCACCGTGGAACTCCCAGCGAGCTGACAGCGACTCCGCCCGCACCTTCCACCGGCGCCGCCGGTTCGGCCAGCATGGAGCCATGGCCCGCGCCTACGTCCTCGACGCCGCCCGCACCCCGTTCGGACGCTACCGGGGTTCGCTGTCCGGGATCCGCGTCGACGACCTCGCCGCCCTGCCGCTGACCGAACTGCTGTGCAGGCACGGTCCCGGCGGCAGCGGGCGGCTCGACCCGGCGCGGATCGAGGACGTGCTCTACGGCAACACCAACGGCGCCGGCGAGGAGAACCGCAACGTGGCGCGGATGGCGGCGCTGCTCGCCGGGCTGCCCGCCACCGTCCCGGGCGTCACCGTCAACCGGTTGTGCGCCTCCGGCGGTGAGGCGCTCGTGCAGGCGGCGCGGGCCGTCAAGGCCGACGAGGCCGAGCTGCTCGTCGCGGGCGGGGTGGAAGGCATGAGCCGCGCGCCGTTCGTGGTGCCGCGCGCCGAGCGGGCCATGCCGGACCGGATGGAGGCGGTGTCCACGGCCGCGGGCTGGCGGCTGGTGAACCCGCGGATGCTCTCGGCGTGGACGGTGCCGCTCGGGCACGCCGCGGAGCGGACCGCGCTGGACCTCAGCATCACCCGCGAACAGCTGGACGGGTGCGTTCTTCGCTCCCACCGGCGGGCGGCGGCCGCGTGGGACGCGGGCCTGCACGACGGGTTCGCGTTCCCGGTGACCGCACCCGACGGGGAGGTGGTGCGCCGCGACGAGTCGGTGCGGCCGGACACCGACCTGCGCAAGCTCGGCAGGCTCGACCCCGCGTTCTCCCCGGGCGGGCCGGTCACCGTGGGGAATTCGGCGCCGCTGTCGGACGGGGCGCTGGCCGCGCTCGTCGGCACCGAGGCGCAGGCCGAACGGCTCGGCGTGCGGCCGTGGGGCGAGCTGGTGGGTTCGGCGAGCACCGGGACGGAACCGCACCACTTCGCGCTGTCCGCGGTGCCCGCGATCCGCGCGCTGTTGCGCAAGCTCGGGGTGACCGCGGCCGACGTGGATCTGTGGGAGATCAACGAGACGTTCGCCGCGGTGGTGCTGGCGGTGCTGGAGCACCTGCCCGGCGTGGACCGGGAGCGGGTGAACGTGCACGGCGGCGCCCTCGCCTACGGGCACCCGCTGGGGGCGTCGATGCCGCGCATCGTGCTGGACCTGTGCCGCCACCTGCGGCACCGGGGCGGCGGGCTGGGCATCGCGGCGGCCTCGGTGGGCGTCGGGCAGGGGTTGGCGATCGCCGTCCGGGCGTGACCCGCGCCCCCGGGGCACCCGCGCGAACGGCCCCGGACGCGAGGAGAGGGGCCGTCCCCGCGCGTGCGGGACGACCCCTCTCGGGGCGCTGCCGGCCACCGCGCGGTCGGGACCACCCTCGCCAGGTCCCTCCGGTTCGGCTTCGGCCGCGCAGCGGAGCGCGGACTACTGCTTCGGTCCTGAGTCCTGGTTGCGGAAGTAGTCCTTGCCCTTCTCGGCGGCCTGATCGATCTGCTGCTCGTGGCCGAACTTCTTCTTGACCGCATCACTTCCCTTGTCGATGCCCTGTTCGACCTTGTCGCTGTGCTGCTTGCCCATGTTCAACAGCTTGTCCTTGAGGCTGCCGAGTCCCATGACAGCTCCCTTCTGGCGACGTCCTCAGGTCCTCCCGAAGCTAGACCCCCTGGCGGGGGAATGCGCGCCGGTGAGCGGCCGCCAGGCAGGCCCGTCACCGCGATCCGGCACGGAAGGGTGACATCGGCCGGGCGATCGCGAGTCTGTGGTGACGCTCCGCAGTCCGTCCCGATGCTTGCCCGCCGCTGCCCGGCGGGTCTAGCGTGACTCCGTGACCAGATGAGCGAATCCGGTCACGGAGTCCACGAGACGGCGCCGCCCGGAACGGCGCAGGAGAGGAACCCAGTGCCCCGCGACACCACCCGAGCCGACCGGATCCTCGACGCCGCAGGCGAACTGCTGCTGCGCCACGGGTACCGGAAGGTCACCGTCGACGACGTCGCCCGCCGGGCAGGCGTCGGCAAGGGCACCGTCTACCTGCACTGGAAGACGAAGGTCGCGCTGTTCCAAGGCCTCCTGCTGCGCGAGTCGATCGCGCTCGTCGACGACCTCCGCGGCGGCCTGCGGGACGACCCGGACGAGGTGCGCCCGCACCGGTTGCTGCGGCTGGCCTACCTCGTGACCTTCCGCCGCCCGCTGGCGCTGGCGCTGATCACCGGAGACGCCGAAGTCCTGGGCGAGCTCCGCCGGCCATCCGGTGCGGACCGCTCCGGCGAGGAGTGGATGCAGCGGACCAACGAGCGGTTCTACGCGGTGCTGGCCGAGTCCGGGCTGCTCCGCGACGACCTGCCCGACCTGGCCTACACGCTCAACGCCGCCGCGCTCGGGTTCTTCCTCGCCGACGACTACAAGCCCGCCCTCTCCGGCATCGATCGGGAGTCGAAGGCCGACGCCCTCGCGCACACCATCCGGCACGCGTTCGAACCACCGGCGGAGCCGGACCCGGCGGTGGTGCGCGCCGTCGCGGACCGGATCGACGCGCTGCTCACCGAACTGATCAACGGCTACCGGGAGCTGTTCGACGCGCTGGACGCGGCGAACGCCCCCCGGCGGATTCCACCCGACGTTCGATGAAGGGGACATCATGACCGCGATCGAAGACTGGGGATCACCGGCGTCGCAGTTCTGGCTGCGCGGCGAACGCCCCGGCGAGCCCGTGCAGTACGACGAGTCCACCGGGTTGTGGAACGTCTACGGACACTCCGAGACCTTGCACCTGCTCAACGACCCGGTGACGTTCTCCTCCGACACCAGCCGGTTGTTCCCGCAGGGCGACGAGTTCGCCGACGGCAACCTGGTGCGGATGGATCCGCCGGAGCACGACAAGCTGCGCAGGCTCGTCACCCACGCCTTCACCCCGAAGGTCGTCGCCGGGCTCGAACCGCGCATCGCCGAACTCACCGGTGAGCTGCTCGACGCCGTCGACGGCACCGACCGGCTGGAACTGGTCGCCGACCTCGCCTACCCGCTGCCGGTGATCGTCATCGCCGAGCTGCTCGGCGTGCCCGCCGACGACCGCGGTCTGTTCAAGCAGTGGGTGGACGCGATGTTCACCAGCGACGCGACGCTGTCGCTGAAGGACCGGACGCCGGAGCAGCAGCGCGAGCTGGACGAGGTGCTCGCCCAGGTCCGCAACCTCACCGACTACCTGGGCGAGCACGTCGACGAGCGGCGCGCGCACCCGCGCGGGGACCTGCTCACGAAGCTCGTGGAAGCCGAAGTGGACGGGGAGCGGCTCACGCGCGAGGAAGTCGTGAACTTCGCGAACGTGCTGCTCATCGCAGGGCACATCACCACCACGATGCTGCTCGGCAACACCGTGCTCTGCCTGGACGCCCATCCCGAGCACGAGGCCCGCACCCGGGCGGATCGCGGCACGCTGCCCTCGGTGATCGAGGAATCGCTGCGCTTCCTCAGCCCGTTCGCCACGCTCGGCCGGGTGACCACCGCCGAGACCGAACTCGGCGGGCAGCGCATCCCGGCCGACCAGCTGCTGATGGTGTGGGTGGCCGCGGCGAACCGGGATCCGCGGCAGTTCCCGAACCCGGACGTCTTCGACCCGACCCGCCACCCGAACCCGCAGCTCGGCTTCGGCCGCGGCATCCACTTCTGCCTCGGCGCACCGCTGGCGCGGCTGGAGGGGAAGGTCGCGCTGGACCTGCTGCTGGACCGGTTCCCGAAGCTGGCCACCGACCCTTCGGATCCGCCGGAGTTCCAGCCCAACCCGAACATGACCGGCGTGCGGAAGCTCCCGCTGCGCACCCGCTGACCGGCGGCACCGGCCCGCGGGGGTGTGCGGCCGCGCGAGGCTGAGCCGGTACCGGGTGAGCGGACCGTTCGTCCGATCCCGTTGGGCGAACGGTCCCGTTCACCCCCGCTGGAACCGCCCCGAGCAAGAGAAAGGGGCGCCGGTGCACCCGGCGCCCCTCGCTCACGCGTTCCGGATCAGAACGACAGCTTGCGGAAGATCGCCCGCGGCAGGTGCCGCAGCACGACCATCACCCAGCGCATCTGCCCCGGAACCCAGATGGACTCCTTGCCCTTGCGGACGGCGTCGATGATCGCGGCGCCGACCTGCTCCGGCGTCTGCGCCATCGGGGCCGGCTTCATGCCCGCGGTGAGCTTCGTCTTCACGAAGTTCGGGCGCACGACCGTGACCTTCACGCCCGAACCCTCCAGGGCGTAGGTCAGCCCGGAGTAGAACAGGTCGATGCCGCCCTTGGCGGAGCCGTAGACGAAGTTCGTCCGGCGGGCGCGCTCACCGGCGGGCGAAGCCATCATCACCAGGTGCCCGTGGCCCTGCTTGCGCAGCTTGTTCGACAGGTGCACGCCCAGCGACATCGGCGCCACGTAGTTGACCTCCGCGGTCAGCCGGGCGGCGGCCGGGTCGGTCCAGCACTTCTCGTTGTCGAGCTGCACGCCGAAGGCGACCAGGGTGACGTCGATGTCGCCGTCGGCGAAGGCCTTCTCGACCACGTCGCCGTGCGTTTCCGGGTCGGTGGCCTCGAACTCGATGGTGCTGACCGTGCTGCCGGTCTTGCGCAGCCGCTCCGCGGCGGCTGCGACCAGGTCGGCCTCCTCGGGGCGCGCGGCCAGCACGATCCGGAGCGGGCGCTGGTTCGCGTACTGCTCCGCGGTCGCCAACGCGATGTCGGACGTACCACCGAGGATGAACAGGGACTGCGGGTTTCCAACGGCGTCGATCACAGGGCCAACCTTCGGGACAGATCGGAGTGGAAGATTCCTTGCGGGTCGACGGCGGCGCGGACCTTGCGCCACTCGTCGAGGCGGGGGTACATCTGCTGGATCATCTCGGGCGTGGTCCGCGAGTCCTTCGCGAAGTACAGACGCCCGCCCGCGCCGAGCACCACCTCGTCCAGTTCCTGGCAGAACCGGCTCAGGCCGTCCTTGATCGGGAAGTCGACGGTGATCGTCCAGCCCGGCATCGCGAACGACAGCGGCGCGCGGCTGCTGTCGCCCATCCGCTTGAGGACGTTGAGGAACGACACGTGACCGGACTCGGCGATGCGCTTCACCAGCGTGCGCAGCGCCTCGTGCTGCTCGAACGGCAGGATGAACTGGTACTGCAGGAAACCCTTGGAACCGTAGGCGCGGTTCCACTCGCCGAACATGTCCAGCGGATGGTAGAAGGCCGTCAGGTTCTGCACCTGGCCGCGGCCCGCCTTCGGCGTCTTGCGGTACCAGACCTCGCTGAGCGTGCTGAACGTCAGCTTGTTGGCCAGCCCGTTCGGGAACACGTCCGGGAAGGTCAGCAGCTGCGGCGCGTCGAACTTCAGCGGGTCGGCGCGCAGCTTCGGCGGCAGCTCGTCGAGCTTGGCCAGCGAGCCGCGGGAGAACGCCGAGCGGCCCAGCTTCGGGCCGGTGGAGATCGCGTCGAACCACGCCATCGAGTAGTCGTAGTTCATGTCGGAGCCGTTGGAGAACAGCTCCAGCGTCTCGTCCAGGTCCTTCGTGCGGTCGGCGTCGACGATGAAGTACGCGCTCTCGGTGCGCTTCATCTTCACCTTGGCGCGCAGCACGATGCCGGTCAGGCCGACACCGCCCACCGTCGCCCAGAACAGCTCCGAGCCCTCCCCGTCCGGGGTCAGGGTGCGGACCTCGCCGTCGGCGGTGAGCAGGTCCATCGACAGCACGTGGTTGCCGAAGCTGCCGTGCGAGTGGTGGTTCTTGCCGTGGATGTCGCAGCCGATGGCGCCGCCGATGGTGACCTGGCGGGTGCCCGGCAGCACCGGGACCCACAGGCCGTGCGGCAGCGCCGCCTTCATCAGCTGGTCCAGGCTCACGCCGGCGTCCACGTCGACCACGGCCTTGTCCGGGTCGATGTCGTGGATGCGGTTCAGCGCGGTCATGTCGATGACCGTGCCGCCCGCGTTCTGCGACACGTCGCCGTAGCTGCGGCCCAGGCCGCGGGCGATGACGCCGCGCTCATCGGCCTCGCGGACTGCGCGGGCGATCGCGTCGACGTCGGGGGTGCTCAGCACGTGGGCGTGGGTCGGCGCGGTGCGCGCCCAGCCCATCAGCTTCCGGTTCTGCAACGCTGCGGTCACAGGCTCAACCTCCGGGACAGGTCGGAATGGAACACGCCCTCGGGGTCGACCGAGGCGCGGATCTTGCGCCACTCGTGGATGCGCGGGTACATCCGCTCGATCATCTCCGCCGTCGTCCGCGACTCCTTGGCGAGGTAGAGCCGCCCGCCCGCGTCGAGCACCAGCTCGTCGAGCTCCCGGCACAGCCGGTCCAGGCCCGGCGAGATGGGGATGTCGACGGTCAGCGTCCAGCCCTCGCCGGGGAACGACATCGGGGCCTCGTTGCCCTCGCCGAAGGTCTTGAGCACGTTCAGGAACGACACGTGCCCGCTCGCGCTGATCTTGTCGATGGACCGGCGGAACATGTCCTCCTGGCCGAACGGCACCATGAACTGGTACTGGAGGAACCCGTTCGGCCCGTACACCCGGTTCCACTCGCCGACCAGGTCGAGCGGGTGGAAGAACTGGGTGATGTTCTGCACGGCCCCGAACTTCGTCGGCGCCTTGCGGTACCAGACCTCGTTGAAGGCGGTGATCGTGTACTTGTTCACCAGCCCGTTCGGGAAGATCGGCGGAGCGGTCATCAGCTGCGGGGCGTTGAACTTCAACGGGTCCTTGCGCAGCTTCTTCGGCAGGTCCTCCAGCTTCGCGGAGTTCCCCCTGGTCAGCAGGGCGCGGCCCAGCTTCTCGCCACGCGCCAGCGAGTCGAACCAGGCCACGGAGTAGATGTAGTTGCCGTCGGAGCCGTCGGTGAAGTGCTCGATCAGCTCGTCGAGGTTCTTCGTCTGCACATTGTCGACCAGGAAGTACGCCGTTTCGACGCGCTTGAGCCGGATGATCGCCTTCAGGATGATCCCGGTCAGCCCCATGCCGCCGACCGTCGCCCAGAACAGCTCGGAACCGGCGCCCTGCGGCGACAGGGTGCGCACCGAGCCGTCGGCGGTGAGCAGGTCCAGCGACAGCACGTGGCTGCCGAACGAACCTTGCGAGTGGTGGTTCTTGCCGTGGATGTCGGAACCGATGGCGCCGCCGACGGTGACCTGGCGGGTGCCCGGCAGCACCGGGATCCACAGGCCGTACGGCAGCAGGCGGCGCATCAGCACGTCCAGCGAGACACCGGCGTCCACCACGACCGTCGCCTCGTCCGCGTCCACCTGGTGCACGCGGTTCAGCGCGGTCATGTCGATGACGGTGCCGCCCGCGTTCTGCGACGGGTCTCCGTAGCTGCGGCCGAGGCCGCGGGCGATGACGCCGCGCGCACCGGCTTCGCGGACCGCTCTCGCGATCACGTCGACGTCCGGGGTGCTCACGACCTGGGCCGAGGTCGGCGCCGTGCGCCCCCAGCCGGTCAACCGCTGGCTGGTCGCGTGTTCGTGCTGTACCGATCCCACCCAGCCGAGTCTATCCGCGCCCCGCCCCCGGGTACGGGCGGGTAGCGGCGGCCTAGCACAGGTGTCCCCGTCGGTGCAGAGCTTCGCCGCTACACTTTTCGGGGCGACTTGTGGTCGTCCGCCTCCGGGCCCGCCGTACCGACGCTCGTTGCCGACACTTGGGGTGAACCAGTGGCCGTGGCCGAATCCGGTGCAGACGCCGAGATCAAGAAGCTCGGGCTGTTCCAGCAACTCTTCCGCTTCGTGGCCATCGGCGGGTTCTGCGCGCTGATCGACGCGGGCACCTACTCGGTGCTGCTGGGCGTGCTGGGCTGGCCGACCTGGTTGTCGAAGTCGATCTCCTTCATCCTCGGCACCACGGCGTCGTACCTGATCAACCGGAAGTTCACCTTCAGCGGGGCGAGCACCGGCAACTCCACGGCCAAGGCCGGGGCGTTCGCGATCGTCTACACGACGACGTTCTTCGTGAACATGGGCTCGAACGAGCTGCTGTGCCGGATCTTCGAGGCGCGCGAGGCGTGGCAGTTCGGGCTGTTCTGGGTGATCGCCCAGGGCCTCGGCACGCTGATCAACTTCGTGATGCTGAAGTGGGTCGTCTTCCGCGACTGACCCGGCACCGGCCCGTCAGCGGCTGAACCCGGCGGGCCGGTTCGGCGCCCCGTAGGCGTTGCTGTCCGAACGCGTGCTCTCCACGTGCGCCGTGGCGACGTGCGCGAAGTTCACCGCGAACTTGCCGCCGTCCGCCGTCGTCAGCAGCGTCGTGCCGCCGGAGCCCATCAGTTCCGCCAAGCGCCCGTCCAGCGTCTCGGCCTCGGTCGCGTCCAACGCGATGTGCAGGGGCTGGGACACGCCAGCCAGGTGCAGGACCAGTCCCGGTCGTTTCTCGCTCATGCCCCCAGCGCACCACCGCGCCGGCCCCGGCGACAGGTGCTTTCACCCTGAGCGGACGCGCCACCAGGCCTTTTTCACCCTCGGCGGACACGGGAACGGCCCGCCCCACCGGAAATCGGCGGGGCGGGCCGTCATCGCTCGGGGGCCGCCGGAACGACCCGCGGGCCGTTCCGGACGGGCTCCTCACTGCTGGTCGTCGTCACCGCCGAGCTGCTTGACGTCGTTGCGGTCGTCGGAGCTGGGCACGTCGCCCGGCAGCTGGACCGTCTTGGTCAGCGGCCCCGGCGACCACAGCCCGGAGTGCGTCTCGGAGTGCACCTCCATCGCCGCCTGCGCGGGCAGCGCGTCCGGCTCGTACGGGTCCACCTCGTACAGCGAACCCCAGTCCCGGTTCAGGTCCCCGCGCATATAGGTCGGCAGCTCCCGCACGCTGGAGCTCACGTTCATCCAGCCGAACGGACCGCCCGCGTCCGGCGAGGACCAGCCCGCGCCGATGTCGCGGACCTCGGCACCCGCCGACACCCGGAACCGCGGCATCTCGGCGACGCCGCCGCTGATCCCGGAGATCTTCAGGCACGGGTGCACCAGCGCCGCCGTCCACTCCACGAACGTGGGGGCGTCGCCGACGACGTCGGTCATGTTCGACAGCTGCGGCGCGCGCGGTGCGCTCACCGCCAGCCAGCCGTTCGGGGACACCGCCTGGTCGATCGCGACGACCCGCATCTTGGTGGCGCCCTCGGCGTCCCCACCGACGGTGTAGCGGTAGTCCCGCCACGACGGTCCGGGGCCCTGGCCGACGAACTGCCGGTGCATCAACTCGAAGCCCTGCGGGGTGTCCCGGCCGAATTCGAGGACCAGCGCGTTCGCCCCGGACTCCGAACCGGCCAGGCTCAGCACCACCGGGACCTCGCCGGTCGCCGCGCGCTCCGGCAGGTCGTACCACTGGGTGCGCAGCTCTCCGGTGCCGGTGCCCGCCTCGTCGTAGCTGCCCCACACCGGGGCGGTGTCGTCGCCGAACTGGTACGGCGGGCGCCAGTCCGGCTCCTCCGGGTCCGAACCGTCCCCGACGGGCAGGCCGGGGCGGCGGAAGCCGTCCATCTTGGCGCCCAGGTACTGGCGGGCGTCCTCCTCGTCCTTGGCGCGCTTGGGCACCTCGAAGTCCGGGGCCGGCGAGCCCGGCTGCTGCCCGGACACCGGCAGCATGCCCGCCTTCGGATCGGTCTCCACGTACACGTAGTCGGACAGGCCGCAGCTGGAACCGGCCAGCTGCTTGATGTTGTCCATGCCGAGGCTGTAGCTGCCCGCCTGCTTCTGGATGACCTTGCCGAAGGTCGCCAGTTCGCCCAGCACGAGCAGCGCGCAGATGATCGCCAGCGGGGCGGTGCCCAACCGCAGGGCGCGGCTGCGCTTCTCCATCCCGGTCTTGTCCGGGAGCTCCACGAGCTTCGGGTTCTTCTCGTCCAGCCGCAGGTGTTCGACGAACGCGACGATGCCGGCGACGGCGGCGAGGCCCAGCAGCAGCGTGCTCGCGTCGTGCCCCTTGATCGACGGCGGCTTGTCGAACCACGGCACGCCCCAGCCGGACACGTACCACCAGGCGTTGGGGCCGGTCGCGGCGAACGCGCAGATCACCATCAGACCGGCGAAGAACGCCGCCCGGTTCCGCCGCGACCGCAGCACCGTGCTGCTCGTCGCCAGCGCGGTCAACGCCGCCAGCGCGCCGCCGACCGCCGCGAAGATCCCGAAGTGGTGGGACCACTTGGTGGGGGTCAGCGCCAGCGCGACGAAGGACAGCGCGGCGACCGCCAGCAGGCGGCGGCTCGGACCGAGTGCGGCACCGCGGATGCGGCCCCGGCGCAGCAGCATCACCGCGCAGGTCGCCAGGCACAGCATCACCAGCAGCACCGGGAACCGGCGCACCAGCGAACCGTCCGGGGTGGGGCTGAACAGCAGGTTGTAGCGGTTGAGCTCCTGGTACCAGTCCTCGCTCGGCCCGAGCTCGGTGCGCAGCTCGGTGGCGTCCATGACCGAACCCCACGTCTGGTCCGCGAACACCGCCGTGAGGATCACGAACCCGCAGGCCGCGATCGGCGCCAGCACCGGCAACCAGCCGTAGTCCTTGGCGCGCTGCCGCACCAGCCGCAGCAGCGGCTTCAGCGCCGCCACGTACGGCAGCACCGCCACCAGCCCGTGCGGCCCGGCGCCGAGTGCCAGCGCCGCGACGACCAGGCCGAGCGCGGCGGGCATCAACCGGCCGGTGGCCACCGCCCGCTCCACCGCGCACAGCGCCAGCAGCGAGAACAGCGCGATCACCGGCTCGGCGCGCAGCCCGTTGTTGTAGGGCAGCCAGAACGCCAGGAACACCGCGGCCGCGGCCCAGCCCGCCGCGTTGCTGCGCCGCACCTGCTGCCCGAGCCGCGGCAGCACCTCGCGGCTGATCAGCATCCAGCTGACCGAACCCATCAGCAGCGCGGGCAACCGCACCCACGGCGTCGCCGTGGACACCTGCACCCACATCGAGTACAGCTCGTAGAACCAGCCGAACGGCGCCTCCGGCACCGCGAACCAGCGGTAGTAGTTGCTGATGTAGCCGGCGCTCTCCCGCGCCCGCGCGATGGTGAGGATGTAGCCGTCGTCGGAGGTCATCGCCCCCGCGATCCACCAGACGACCAGCGACCCGAACACGGCGAGGTCGCGCAGCGTCGGCTTCCACCAGCCCAGCGGCGCCCACCGCGGCGGCCGCCGGCCCGCCCGCACGTCCAGGCGTCGCAGGCACACCACCGAGCCGACGAACGACGCCAGCGCCAGCACGATCACCGCGATCTTGATCGGGGTCGCGCTGCTCTCGTAGCGGTTGTCGATGCGGGCCTCGAAGGACAGGCCCCGGATGTCGTCGACGTTCGCGTCCAGGTCGGAGAAGATGCCGGTGAGCTGCGGGCGCTGGTCGCCGCGCATGTTGGCCAGCTTCTCGTCACCGAGCTCGACCTTGGTGCCGATCGCGTCCGAGCGCACCTCGATGGCGCAGTCCCCCGGCGGCAGCGGCATCGTGCTGATCTGCTGCCCCTTCGACAGCAGCGTCACCTGGCCGTTGTCGACCTGCAGGGTCATCCCGGTGAGGTTGCCGTAGTCGGAGTCCGGCGGGTTCGTGCTCAGCAGGTTCGCCGGGCCCTGGGTGCGCGCGTCGAGGCTGCGCACCGAGGCGCACGGCACGGTCGCGTCCATCCACAGCGGTTCGAAGCTCACCAGCGGCGCGGACACCGACTCGGTGCCCTCGGCGGTGGGCCATCGCAGCGTGTTGACGTCGTGCTCGACCGGCAGGAAGGGCACCGCGAGGGCCAGGACCGCGCCGAGCAGTCCGAGCACGGAGGCGAACCACCTCAGCTGCTTCGCGGACGGGTCCCGCCCGTTCGCCGCCGGGCGTGCCGGAGAGTCCGCCGGTCGATCCTCGGACGACTCCGATGGGTCGTCCTTGCGACTGCTGTCTTCCTGCCCCTTAAGCACGCCAGGAGAATAGTAGTCGCTGGTCCGGGGACGTCCGGCGCGTTCGGTGCGGCCGGAATCGAGATCTCCGCCGACCCCATGAGCAGTACCGATCGAGTGATTCTCAGGCCGCTCTCAGCGTCCCGTGATCCCCCGGTGACCGCCCGGTGACCCGGACACCGGGGACGCTCAGGACGCCTCCGCCAGCAGCTGCGCCACGCGCTGGTGCGAGGTGCCGATCACCTCGGCGATGACGCGCTGGCTCAGCCCCGCCGCCCGCAGCGTCGTGATGATCTCCAGGCGGGCGCGTTCGGCGTTCTCCGCGGCCCGCCGGGACTGCTCGCGCCAGTGGACCAGCTCCTCGACCGGGCGGGTGTACTCGACGTCGCCCTGGCGGTAGTGCCAGGAGAGGTCGAAGGAGTCCTCGGGCACGTCGACCAGCAGCCGGACCATGTCCCGGACCTCCACGTCCAGGTCGTCGAACCGCTCGACGTCGGTGACCCCGCCGTCGAGCTCCCGCACCGCGGCGACCCAGAGGTCGTCCTCGCGCGCCACGTCGACGGTGTAGTGATTTCGTTGAACGCCGCTCATCGCTCCTCCATCCACTTCTCGCCGAGCAGTGGCGCCAAGCGCCCTTCGATGCTCCGGAGCACCGTCCAGGAGACCTCGCGCTGATGCCCGGGAAGCACGAACCTGACCAGTTCGCGATCGTCCTCGTCGCAGAGGAGGAAGAGCCGGTGCGAACCCTTGCCGCGCTGCGGCGACTCCACGAGCCGCACTCCGCGCTCCCGAGCGGCCGGGTTCTCCCGGACGGCTCGCCTGATTCGATGGAGTAACTTCGCCGTCTTCAGCCTCGTGTTGACCACAGCATACTTCTACCGCGATGGCCACTCAAGCGGCAAATACGCTAGAAAGATTCAAGTTCCACCGAACGACGGAACGCGCGCAGCCCCGATCAGCGGCGGAAGAACTGCTCCCGGCGCCCCTGCCGGACCAGCCGCAGCCATTCCCGGAACGCCTTCGGGTCCCGGCGGTGGCCGACGAAGTACAGCCCGAACCGGAGCACCTCCAGCATCCCGATCTTGCGCATCCCCGGCTGCGACAGCAGGTAGCCGCGGTTCCGGTAGGTGTAGTAGCGCTTGTTCGCATCCGACGGGTCCTGCGCGTGGAACCGGCCGCCGAGCATCGGCTTGAACTCGTCCGACCCGTCCGGGTGCACGAACCGCGTCTTCAACGAGGTGCCGAACGGCAGGCCCGAGCGCACCACGCGGCGGTGCAGCTCCACCTCGTCCCCGCGGAAGAACAGCCGGTAGTCCGGCACGCCCACCACGTCCAGCGTGGCCGCACGGAACAGGGCGCCGTTGAAGAACGACGCGATGCCCGGCAGGAAGTCGGCATCGCCGCCGGGAGCGCCGAGCTCCTCCGGGTGCCGCTTCCAGGTGAGGCCGCGGCGCAGCGGGAACGCCAGCTTCTCCGGGTGGTCGATGTTCACCACGACCGGCGAGACGGCGGCGAGCTTCCGGGTGCGCGCCACCTCCAGCAGCGTCGACAGCGCGTGGTCGTCGGCGGGCCTGCCGTCGTCGTCGCCGAGCCACACCCACTCCGCGCCGAGCGCCAGCGCGTGCAGCATGCCCAGCGCGAAACCACCGGCACCGCCGAGGTTGCGCTGCGAGGGCAGGTACGTCGACGGGATCGGGCAGTCCTCGACGACCTGCCGCGCGGGCTGGTCGGGACCGTTGTCCACGACGACCAGGTGGTCCGGCACCCGGGTCTGGGTGGCGATCACCTTGAGCGACTCCGCGAGCAGCTCGCGGCGATGCCTGGTGACGATCACCGCGACGACGGAGTCGGCGGGCAGTTGCGGCTGCTCGGCGGAGTCGGTGCTCATGGTGCCTTGTCGCTCTCGATCAGGGCGGACTCGCCGATCCGCGCCAGGGTTTCCGGGCTGAGGTTCTCGAACGGGTCCTTGCCCTTGTAGGACGTCAGGACGCTGCGCAGCGAGCCGTGCTCCCGGATGCCGCCCTTCTCCATCCAGAGCCCGGTGGTGCACAGCTCCATCAGGAACTCGTCCGAGTGCGAGGCGAACACCAGGATCCCGGAACGCTTGACCAGGTCGTTGAGCCGGTCCCGCGCCTTGTCCAGGAATTCGGTGTCCACGGCCCCGATGCCCTCGTCGAGGATGAGGATCTCCGGGTCGATGGACGTGACCACGCCCAGCGCCAGCCGCACCCGCATGCCGGTGGAGTAGGTGCGCAGCGGCATGCCGAGGTAGTCGCCGAGTTCGGTGAACTCGGCGATGTCGTCCATCCGCTTTTCCATCTGCTTGCGGTTCATGCCGAGGAACAGACCGCGGATGATGATGTTCTCGTACCCGGAGATCTCCGGGTCCATGCCGACGCCGAGGTCGAAGACCGGCGCGACCTTGCCCACCACGCGGGCGCTGCCCCGGGTGGGCTCGTAGATGCCGGACAGCAGGCGCAGCAGCGTGGACTTGCCCGCGCCGTTGTGCCCGACCAGCGCGACCCGGTCGCCGTGCCGCAGCGAGAGGTCGATGTCGTGCAGGGCCTCGATGATCGGAACCCGGCTCTCCGTGCCGATCTTGCCGCCGGCCCGTCCCAGCGCCGCCTTCTTCAGCGAGCGGGACTTGGCGTCGAAGATCGGGAAGTCGACCGCGGCATTCCAGACGTCGATGCTGACCATGTGCAGAACCCCCGATCAGATCCAGTAGGTGACGCGAGCGCGGTAGTTGCGCAGCACGACCAGCGCCAGCAGCCAGCCGACGACGGTGCAGCCGAGCACGATGCCCCAGTGGTAGAACTTCTCGTCGCCACCGATCAGCGGGTCGCGCATGATCTGGATGTAGTGGTAGAGCGGGTTGATCTCGGCGAGGTTCGCCCGCCAGCCGACGCCCTTCTCCTCCAGGATCTTCGCGTCCCACACGATCGGGGTCATGAAGAACAGCAGCGTGGTGAGGCTGTTGATCACCGGCGGGATGTCGCGGAACCGCGTCGCGATGACGCCGAACAGCAGCGCCACCCACGCGCCGTTGATCATGAGCAGCAGGAACGCCGGGAAGACCAGCAGCACGCTCCACCCGATCGGCATCTGGAAGATCGCGAGGACCACCAGGTAGACGACCATGTTGTGGGCGAACAGCAGCGCCTGGCGCCAGACCAGCCGGAGCACGTGCACGCTCAACGGGGCCGGCAGCTGCTTCATCAGGCCTTCGTTGGAGATGAAGACCTCGGTGCCCTCGGTCAGGCAGCCCAGGATGAAGTTCCAGACGATGAAGCCGACCGTCAGGTACGGCAGGAACGTCTTGATGTCCTGGTCGAACAGCTGGGAGTACAGCAGACCGAGCGCGGTCGCCGTCATGCCCATGCCGATGGTGATCCAGAGCGGGCCGATCACCGAGCGGCGGTAGCGCTGCTTGATGTCCTGCCAGCCCAGATGAGCCCAGAGCTGCTGCTGCTGGAAACCTTGCGCGATGTCGTGGAACGCCTTGCGCCAAGTCCGTGCGGACGTCTCGGGCGGGGCCGGAGGGCGCTCTTGCGTGCTTGTGGCCTGCACGGTGCGTCAGAGTACCCACAGGCCACACCCGACCGAGTACAGGGCATCGCTGCCGCGATCACTCTCGGCATACCGGACACCCTCCGGTCATCGTCCGTTCAGAGGTACTGGCCGGTTCCCCTCGGGTGCGAGGCCGGCTCGCCCTCGCCCGCGCCACCCGCGGGCAGGCCGCGCCGCATCTGCTCCAGCTGCGCCCGCGCGGCCATCTGCTGCGCGAACAACGCCGTCTGCAAGCCGTGGAACAGGCCTTCCAGCCAGCCCACGAGCTGGGCCTGCGCGATGCGCAGCTCCGACTCGGAGGGGGTGGTCTCCTGGGCGAACGGGAGCGACAGCCGGTCCAGTTCCTCGATCAGCTCCGGCGCCAGGCCCTCCTCCAGCTCGCGGATGGAGGACTGGTGGATCTCCTTGAGCCTGCTGCGGCTCGCCTCGTCCAGCGGCGCGGCCCGCACCTCCTCCAGCAACTGCTTGATCATGGTGCCGATGCGCATCACCTTCGCGGGCTGCTCGACGAGCTCGCCGACGTTCTCCCGCTCGCCCACCGCCTCGGCGGACGGGTCGGCGCCCGAGCCGAGCGGGGTGCCCTCGCCCACCACGAAGATCTCGCGCTGCTGGTCCTGCTCGTTCTGGTTCATGCCCACCATCCTGACGCGTCCGGCCGCGCCGGGTGCACGTGGCAGGCTGGATCGGACCACCCGGCGGCGGTGCGCCCCGGCCCGCTCCGTACGGTATGACCATGGCGTTCGACGTCGCTGCAGTTCGCGGGCTGTTCCCCGCGCTCGGTGACGGGTGGGTGCACCTGGACGCCCCGGCGGGCATGCAGGTTCCCGAGCAGGTCGCGACCGCGGTGTCCACCGCGTTGCGCGCCCCCGTCTCCGGGCCTGGCGGGATCTTCCCCGCGTCGCAGCGCGCCGAGGCCATCGTGGACGCAGCCCGTCGCGCACTGGCCGATCTCGTGGGTGCCGACCCCGCAGGGGTGGTGCTCGGGCCGAACTCCGCCGTGCTGCTGCAACGGCTCGCCGACGGGCTCGGCGACGGCTGGATGATCGGCGACGACGTCGTGGTGTCCCGGCTCGACCACCCCTCCAACGTGGTGTGCTGGCAGCGGGCCGCGCAGCGCTCCGGGACCCAGGTGCGGTGGGCCGAGGTGGACATCGAGACCTGCGAGCTGCCCGCCTGGCAGTACCAGGACCTGATCGACGAGCGCACCAAGGTCGTCGCGGTCACCGCCGCCTCCGGCGCCGTCGGCACCCGCCCGGACGTGCGCCAGATCGCCGAGATCGCCGCCGCGCACGACGCGCTCGTGGTCGTCGACGCCTCGGCCGCCGCACCGTTCCTGCCGCTGGACATCACCGCGATGGGCGCCGACGTGCTCGCGCTGAACGCCTCCGCGTGGGGCGGGCCGCCGGTCGGCGCCCTGGTGTTCCGCGACCCGGCGATGATCGACCAGCTGCCGTCGGCGGCGCTGGAACCCGGCTGGCGCGGGCCGGACCGGCTGGAGCTGGGGCCGCACGCCTACCCGCTGCTGGCCGGTCTGGTGTCGTCCGTGGACTACCTGGCCGGGCTGGACGACGCCGCCGCGGGACCGCGCCGGGAGCGGCTGCTGACCTCGCTGAGCTCGGTGAAGGCCTACCAGGCGGGGCTGCTGGCGAACCTGACCGGCGGGCTGCGCAGGCTGCGGAACGTGATGATCATCGGGGACGCGATGCGCCGGGTGCCGTCGATGGCGTTCACCGTCAACGGGGTGAAGGCGGTCGACGCGATCGAGCACCTCGCCGAGCAGGGCGTCTGCGCGTTCGCCGACCCGGGCACGCACGGGGTGTTCGCCGTGCTCGGCGTCGGCGAGGTCGGCGGCGCGGTGCGCGTCGGGCTCACCCACTACACGAACACCTACGAGGTCGACCAACTCCTGCGCGCGGTCGCCGCTCTCAGTTGAGCTCGGTCTTCCCACTCGTTGTGCGTAGCACTGGGGTGGCGGAACCTCAGCGTCCTCCTCGCTGCGGGATCGTTTTCACAGGTGGCTCCGCCACATGAGAAAACGCTGTCCTCGCGAGGAGGACGCTGAGAACCCCCGGGTGGTCCCGTTGCTTGGGTGGTCGTTGGCTCAGCGGCTGCGCCGCTGACAGGAAACCGATGAAGGACCTGCGGGGGTCGAGGACGGGCGGGGAGCGCCTGCTGAGTGGCCCACCGGCCCAGCGGGACTGGGCGAATGGGCCACTCACCTGGTCAGGGCCGGACGAGCAGGATCTTGCCGTGCACGCCGCCCGCTTCGAGCAGCGCGTGCGCGCGCGCCGCCTCCGGCAGCGGGATGCGGTCGTGCACGATCGGCAGCACCTTCCCGGCGGCGACCAGCGGCCACAGCTTCTCCCGCACGTCGGCGACGATGGCCGCCTTCCCCGTCGGGCCGTCCACCGGCCGCCCGCGCAACCCCAGCACCGAGATGTGCAGCCGCTTCACCAGCATCTTGCCCAGGTCCAGCTCGGCCTTGCGGCCGCCCTGCATGCCGATCACGGCGAGGTGCCCGTCCGGGGCGAGCGCCGAGAGATTCCGGTCCAGGTAGGCGGCGCCCATGTTGTCCAGCACCACGTCCGCCCCGCCGAGGCCCTTCACCACCTCCACGAAGTCCTCGTCCCGGTAGCTGATCACCGGGTCGGCGCCGAGCCGCCGGCAGAACTCGATGCTCTCCGGCGCGCCCGCGGTCGCGGCGACCCGTGCGCCCAGCGCCCGGCCGATCTGGATGGCGCTGGTGCCGATGCCGCCGGAACCGCCGTGCACGAGCAGCAGCTTCCCCTCGGCGAGACCGCCTTCCATGACCACGTTCGACCACACCGTGCACGCGACCTCCACCAGCCCGGCCGCGTCGAGGAGGTCGACGCCGTCCGGCACCGGCAGCAGCTGCGCGGCGGGCACCGCGACGCGTTCGGCGTAGCCGCCACCGGACAGCAGCGCGCACACCTGGTCGCCGACCTGCCAGCCGGTGACGCCCTCGCCGAGCTCGGCGATGGTGCCGGAGCACTCCAGGCCGAGGACCTCGCTGGCACCCTTCGGCGGCGGGTAGTTCCCCTGCCGCTGCGACAGGTCCGCCCGGTTCACCCCGGCCGCGGCGACCTCGACGAGCACTTCGCCGGGAGCGGGCCGCGGATCGGGCTGTTCGGTCCACTCCAGCACTTCCGGATTCCCGGGTTCACGGATCGCGATGGCATGCATGGTGCCGACGGTAGTACCTGGACGCGTTCCGGCAATATCGGGAAAACCGCCCGCCAGGACCATCATCCGGACATTCTTGACTCCGTCGGGGGAGCTGTCGAAGCTGATCGTCACGAACTCACCTTGGGGAGCCGAACAGAACATGAGTGCTGTGAAACCCGGTCGCCGCGCGACCGCCGCGTTCGCCACCTTCGCCGCGATGCTGCTCGCCGCCGTTCCCGCTTCCGCCGCCACCACCGACCTGGGCGACCGGGTCGAGGTGGACGCGGTGCACCGGCACCTGGTCGCGCTGCAGCGCATCGCCGACACGCACGACGGGAACCGCGCGTCCGGACTGCCGGGCTACGAGGCCAGCGTGGACTACGTGGCGGGCAAGCTGCGCGCGGCCGGTTTCGACGTCACCACACCGGAATTCGACTACCAGGCGTTCTTCCTCGACTCGTTCGCGCTGGACGTGGCGGGCGCCCCGGTCGAGGGCGGCGCGCTGGAGTACTCCCCCGCGACGCCGCAGGGCGGGATCACCGCACCGCTGACCGTCGCCGCGGTCGACGACACGCCCGGCTGCGAAGCCACCGACTACCCGGCGGACGTGGCGGGCTCGGTGGTGCTGGTCCAGCGCGGTTCCTGCACGTTCGCGGAGAAGCAGCTGGTCGCCGCGGAACTCGGCGCCGCGGGCACGATCGTCTACAACAACGTCGAAGGCCCGCTGAACGGCACCCTGGGCGACCCGGCCGACGCCCGGATCCCCAGCGCGGGCGTCGACCTCGCCACCGGGCAGCGGCTCGCCGAGCAGGCCGGCGCGCAGGTGCACCTGGACGTGCAGTCGCGGCTGGAGGACATCACCACCCGCAACGTCCTCGCCCAGACCCGCAGCGGCCGCACCGACAACGTGGTGGTCGCCGGGGCGCACCTGGACAGCGTCCCCGAAGGCGCGGGCATCAACGACAACGGCAGCGGCACCGCCGGGCTGCTGGCCACCGCGGAAGCCCTCGGCGGCAACCCGGGCGCGGAGAACGCGGTGCGCTTCGCGTTCTGGGGCGCGGAGGAATCCGGTCTCGTCGGGTCGACGAAGTACGTGCAGGGCCTCGGATTCGAGCAGCAGCTGGACATCGCGCTGTACCTGAACTTCGACATGATCGGCTCCCCGAACGCCGGGTACTTCGCCTACGACGGCGACGACTCGGACGGCGTCGGCGCGGGCCCCGGCCCGCACGGTTCCGCCGCCATCGAGCGGGACCTGGTGGCGGCGCTGGCCGAACAGGGCGTCGAGGCCGAGGGCACCGACTTCGACGGGCGCTCGGACTACGGCGAGTTCATCGCGAACGGCATCCCCGCGGGCGGGCTGTTCACCGGTGGCGACGGCACGAAGACCGAGGAGCAGGCCGCGAAGTGGGGCGGCACCGCCGGGCAGACCTTCGACCCGAACTACCACACCCCGCAGGACGACCTGTCCAACGTGGACCGGGTGGCGCTGGAGCGGAACTCCAAGGCGCTGGCCGACACCATCGGCCGGTACGCGCAGAGCACCGCGGGCGTCAACGGCGCGCAGGGCCGCACCGCCCAGCGCACCGCCGCCGCACCGCTCCCCCGGCTCGGGGAGCACGCGGTCCGCTGATCGACGCGGCCGAGCGGCCCGCCCGGACCGGGTGGGCCGCCCGGTGCGTTCCGAGGTCGGCCGCGGGCTTCCCGAATCCGCCCGTCCGGTGCACTCGGGAAGCCCGCAGCGGCACCCGGACTCCCCCGTCCGCCCACCCCGGTTCCGCCACCGCCACCGGGCCGTCGCACCCGTTCGGCGCAGGCGGTCCGCGGTGGGAGCCCGGCGGCCCGTCCCGCCGATCCGCCCCGGTGATCACCCGGCGCGGACTAACCTGGTGGGCGTGATCGATGGGAGCGAAGAGCAGGTCCGCTGGCTCGACGACGACGAGATGGTCGCGTGGCGCTCGTACATCGAGGGCAGCGCGCTGCTGGAGCACCGGCTGAACCGGGAGCTGCAGGCCGCGCACAACCTGTCCATCGCCGACTACGAGATCCTGGTGCGGCTCTCCGAACAGCCCGGACGGCAGCAGCGGATGAGCGAACTGGCCCGCGACGTGGCGCACTCGAAGAGCCGCATCTCGCACCAGATCCGCAGGCTGGAGAACGCCGACCTGGTGCGCCGCAACGACTGCCTCGAAGACGGCCGCGGCGTCCTAGCCGTCCTCACCGACCGCGGCCTCGAAGTCCTGCGCACCGCGGCCCCCACCCACGTCGCAGGCGTCCGCGAGCACTTCATCGACCTCCTGGAACCCGCCGAGAAGCAGGTCCTCGCCGCCGTCTTCGAACGCCTCCGCACCCGCCTGCACGACCGCCCGGACGCCTGAGCGCAGCCCCTCCCCGCTGTCCCCCGAACCGTCCCAGCGGGCTAGGCTCCGGCCCTGGAAGCGTGGCAGAGCGGCCGAATGCACTCGCCTTGAAAGCGAGCGTCCCGAGAGGGACCGGGGGTTCGAATCCCCCCGCTTCCGCAACGGGAACCAGTGGAGCCCCGCGAGGAATTCCCCGCCGGGCTCTTTCGCGTCCTGCCGCCCGCGCCGCGGCTCCGCGTCCCCTTCGCACCTTCCGCGGGATCCGGCGGCGTCCGCTGCCGCACTGGCCGATCGGCGGGCCGCGGTGCCGCTGAATCGGCCGTTCGGCCCGGGACCACCGGCTTCGCGGCTGATCCGGATCGTCTTATTCCGCCGCTAATTTCACTCGGGCATGCAGTCGACCCCGAATGGGAGATGCCGTTGTGCTGTACGGAGTGAATTCGGTTTTCTGGTCCGTCGTGGGCGCGTTGTCCAACCCGCTCATCCTCATCGGAACGCTGGTGGGGCTCGCGTTGCTGAGCACCGCGGGACTGATGGCGGCGCGCCGGTGGGGATGGCGTCCGGTGCCGTCGGTGCTCGCCGGGGCCAGCCTCGGCGTGGTGCTGGCGCGACCCTCTCCCGCACCCGGCCGGACTACGCGTCGATGCCCGGAGTGCGGGTGGTCGAGGAACCGTTCTGCCAGCTGAACGGATTCTCGATGGCCGGCGGCAACGAGTTGTCGAACGTGCTGCTGTTCGTGCCGCTGGTGTTCTTCGCCGTCCTCGCCACGCGCAAGCCGCTGGTGGTGCTCGTTTCGGCGATCGGGCTCAGCGCGGCGATCGAGTTGCTGCAGGTGGCCACGAACCGAGGGGTGTGCGAGACGCAGGACTTCCTCAACAATTCCGTCGGTGCCGCGGTGGCCGCCGCGGTCGCGGCAACGCTGATCTCGCGATTCCCCGGCCGGACCGCGGAATCGGCACCTCCGGCCGTGGAACGGCACGGTGCGAATGCGAGCGCGTCCGAGGCGGACCGGTGATCTCGAATGCTCCGCTGCCGCACCTGAGCAGGTCTTCAGCGTTCCGGGATTCGTCCCGTGTGCGGCATTCCGGGCATCGGCGCGGCTCGTACTCCCCGTCACCCGCGGTGGCGCCTCGGACGGCCGCCGAGGGGTTACCCGGACTGCGCGGCTGATCGGGCCCCGGCGCGCTCCCCCGCGAATAGCGTCGGTTCCAGCGACGCGTTCGCTCCCCACCCTTACCTCGAAGAGGAGTTCATATGCGATTCGGCAAGGCTCTGGCGACAGCGGCTCTCTGCGTGGCCGGTGCAGGCGTTTCCCTGCTGGGAACCGGCGCGGCATCCGCGGGACCCGAGCAGCTGGAGACCCTTCCGACGGTCTACCCCACCGGGGACGCCTGCCTGGACAAGGTCAAGCAGATGAAGAACGACCCCAACACCCCCGACGACTACTACGCCATCTACTGCAAGCCGGTCCACGAGTCGGACCCCGAAGGCCCGAGCCAGGTCGAGGTCCAGCACGGCCCCTGGGTGGACTGACCCCGTTCCCCCCCCCGCCGCACAGCAAGGATCCCCATCTTCCGGACGGGGATCGTTGCGTTCCACGGCCACGATTCCGCGCCGGAGGAGACAGCGGTACGGGCCCGGCAGAACCGACTCGCGCCCGCACCGCGCCCGGCGGCCCGGCGGCCCGGCGGCCCGGCGGAAGATCGTGGTCGCCGCCGCCCCGCGATCCCGCGGCGGGCGGCACCTCGGGGTTCGAACCGCGCGCCCTCGTGCGGTGGCGGTCCGGCGGATACGGGAGGACGCTGATCACGAGCCGGACCGGGTACTCGCCGTTCGAGCTCGTCCGGCGGCAGTTCGGCACCACGCGAATCCCTCGAAACGGGTCACTCGAAGTAGTGAACTTATCTACCCGATGGTGGGGCAACCGATTCTCGGCGTTTCCGACAGATCCACCGGAAACGCCGGTTTTCGCTGCTCAGCAACGAATTCCGCGGGACGGCACTGCCACGCACGCGCGTACCTTTCCGTTTGGAGCGATCCACGCGGTGGGTTAGCGTCCGCCCGGCACCTGATCGGCGGTACCGGCGATCCGGCGCCTCCCCGATCGGCAAGAACCTCCCGAATGCCTTTCGGCATTCCCTCACCGCATCGCCGCACCCGGCATCGCCGGGCCAGGAACCGAGGACGAGCCATGACTGCGCGAACGCGATCCGCCCCGAGCGCCCCGGCACGCCGCCGGGCGCTCGGCCGCGCGCGATCCTCGCTGCTCGCCGGTGGCCTCGCGGCGTTGCTCACCGGTTGCGGGGGCGGTGCGCTGCCACCTGCTCCGGCCGCGGATCACGCCGCCCCCGCACCGGCCGGACAAGCCGCCCGGGTCGACCTCACCGGGCTCCCCGAGGCCAGCACCTTCGGCCACCTCGACGGCGCCGCCGCCGACCCCGCGCCGCAGGTCGGGACCGACGGGGTCGTGCTGCGGGTCGAGCACGACGTGGCCGTGCACGACGCCCCCGGCGGAGCCCCGTTCGCGCGGCTGCCCGCCACCCAGCTCGGCAACCCGACCTGGGTGCCGCTGATCGCCCGGCAGGGCGGCTGGGGGCAGGTCCTGCTGCCGTCCCGGCCGAACAGCAGCACCGGCTGGATCCGCATCGACGGCGCCCCGATCACGCAGGCCCGCACGCCTTACCACGTCGACGTGGACGTCGACGCGCGTCGGCTCGTGGTGTGGGAGGGCGACCGGAACGTCGGCAGCTGGACCGTCGGCGTCGGTTCCTCCGACTCCCCCACCCCGCGCGGCCGGACCTACCTGATGGCCGCGATCGAGGAAACGGTCACCAAGTTCAGCCCCATCATCCTTCCGCTCGGTACGCATTCCGAAACGTTCAACAGCTACGGAGGCGGACCGGGAACGGTCGCACTGCACGGCTGGCCGGATCCGGCCGTGTTCGGCGAGGCAGCCAGCGACGGGTGCGTGCGAGTGCCACCGGACGCATTACGGCTGCTGAGCACACTCCCGCTGGGAACACTCGTGCTGCTGCACTAGAGCACTCGCGAACAGCGGAGCGGAACGCGGCGGGAAGGCGGCAGGGCGAACGAGGTCCTGGCGCGACCGGCCGGCCGGAACCGGACCACGGGAAAAGCCGGCCACCACAGAAATCCCGGAAATCGAAACGAAGGAAGTGCGACAGTGCACAAAAAAGCACGCTTCGCCGGTGTCATCACGGCGACCGCTGGTTTGTTGCTCGCAGGCGCTCCGGCGTTCGCCGACAGCGCGGACAACGACGGGATCAACGTCGGCAACGACAACGACGTGAGCCTCGTTCCGATCCAGCTGTGCGGCAACAACGTGGCGGTCGTCGGTGCGGTGGTCAACATCCTGTCGCCGCAGAGCGGTGACTGCACCAACGCGCCGGTCGGGGACCACCCGTCGCACAAGCCGGACCACGAGAAGCCCGAGAAGCCGGGGCACGAGAAGCCGGAGAAGCCCGGCCACGGCGGCGGCTGCGACGACGACGACTGCGGCGGCGGCTGCGACGACGACTGCGGCGGCGGCCCCGACTGGCCCGGCCCCGGTGGCCCCGGCCCGGGCGAGCCCGGCCCCGGCCCGGCTCCCGCTCCGGCGCCCGCGCCGAGCGCCCCCGAGCAGGTATCGCCGGCCGAGCTGCCCGCCGCGCCGAGCCCGGTGGCGGTGGCCGGCCACGCCGCCGTGACCGGCTGACCGGTTTCGTCCCGATTCGCACCGTGCCCGCACCTCGTTCCGACCCGCACCGTGGTCGACGAGGTGCGGGCACGTGCACAGTGGTGACATGTTGATCCGCATCCCCACTCCCGGCGACGTACTCGGAATGGCCCGCTCCACGGTCGGTCGGGCGGTGGAGTCCGCGACCACCGTCGCCGCCGCTCCCGCTCGGGTGCTGGGCTTGGTGGACGGCGTCGAGGCCCTGCTGGCCAGGGTGAACACCGTCGTCGACGGGGCCGAGGAGATCCTCGCCCGCACCAGCCGCACCGTCGACGAGGTCGAAGAGGTCCTGCGCGAGGCCAAGGTCGTGGCCGCCGCGGCGGGACGGACCGTCGAAGCGGCCGGCGCCATCTCCGCCGAGGCGCAGACGATCGTCGAGTCCGCGGGCGCCGTCAGCGCCACCGCCGCGAGCACCGTCAGCGACGTGCAGCGGACCGCGGCGGTCGCCGACGAACTCCTCGCCGCCTACGAGCCGGTCGCGCGCAAAGCGGCCCCGATGGCGCAGCTGTTCGTCGACGAGCTCTCGCAGAAGGAGGTCGACGCGGCGATCCGCCTGGTCGACGAACTCCCGGTGCTCACCGAGCACGTGCTCTCCGACGTGCTGCCGATCCTGCGCACCTTGGACAAGGTGGGCCCCGAGATCCACGAGCTGCTCGAAGTCACCCACGACGTGCGCCGGGCCATCGTCGGCATCCCCGGCTTCCAGTTCTTCCGCCGCCGCGGCGGCGAGCGGGTCAGCGAGGAGGAGGTCGCCGCGAAGTCCGCCGAGGACCGCGCCGAACCCCGCGCCGTGGCCGCCGCGCCCGCCCAGGACGAGATCGGGCCGGCCGCGCGCTGAACCGGCGGGATCTTCCACTCGAAAGTGCGATCTTGGTTGTTGCGCCCGGCGTTTTTCCCGGCTGCGCGGCTAGATTCGCTCTCGGTGTGGTTCGGCTGCGCGGTCGCCGCGGCCGTTCCGGTCCGACCGGCGGTCACACCTCGCGGGATGTCCGGCGGAGTACTCCCCCTCTCTCCGCCGGGCATCACCGCTCTCGCGGACCGGTCGATCCCCCTGGTGCGACGGGAGGAGCGGTCAGTCGAGGATCGAGCGGACCAGCTCGGTGATCGTTCCCGCCGCGGTGTCCCACCCGGTTCCGGCCGGGTGCAGCGTGCACACCGCGACGACGAGCAGCCGATCCCCGCGGCGCACCAGGCCGCTGGTGTGCATCGCCGGGCGTTCCAGGTCGATCCGCTCGTCCGGGATGGCGCGGCGCTCGGCCGCCGGCTCGGCGGGCTTCTCGTTCGGACCGAGGCCGAACCCGGACCAGCCCTGCTTGAGCGCGTCCACGTCGGCTCCCGACGCGGGGAGCCCGAAGGTCTGATCGAAGCCGTCGGTGCCGTGCCGGGTGAAGTGCCGCAGCTGCTCCAGCACGAACTCGCCCGCCGCTCCCGCGGTCCGCAGGTGCCGGAGCGAGAGCACGACGTCGGCGGCGGTGAGCACCACGTAGCCCCACATGTCCGGATCGCGCGGCGGTTCGGTCCCGGTGAGGCCGATCTCGGCGACGGTCCGGTGCACGATCCGCTCCCGGCCGCCGCGGTCCCACAGCTCGCTCGCCGCGTCGTCGTCGCTGGAGCGCAGCATCGGTTCCAGCAGCGCGCGGTCGGCCGCGGACGGTTCGCCGCCGCGCCGCAGGTGGTCGAGCGCGATGAGCGGTTTCACCAGCGACGCGGAGCGGAAGCGGTGCCGTTCTTCGTGCCGCCGCAGGACTTCCGCCGTCTCGGCGTCCACCACGAGCCAGCTCGCCCGCACTCCACCCGGAACGTGTTCCGCCGCCATCACCGGCCCCCGATCTGCGCGCTGTCCGGGCACGGTAGCAACGCGGGGGCCGGTGGATCGAGCTTCGTCAGCCGTGCAGCGGGAAGGACTTCGCGGCGCCGAGCAGCAGGTCGTTCTCCGCGGCGTCGCCGATGGTGATCCGCACGCCGGAGCCGGCGAAGGCGCGCACCACGACGCGTTCGGCGAGGCAGTGCTCGTTGAACTCGCCGGCCCGGTCGCCCAGCGGCAGCCAGACGAAGTTCGCCTGCGTCTCGGGGACGGCGTGGCCGAGGGCGATCAGCTCGTCGCGCACCCGCACCCGTTCGGCGGTGATCGCGGCGCAGCGGGCCCGCATCTCGTCCTGCGCGGCCAGCGAGGCGATCGCGGCGGCCTGGCCGAGGGCGTTGATGCTGAACGGGATGCACACCTTGCGCAGCGCTTCGGCGACGTGCGCAGGCCCGATGGCGTAGCCGACGCGGAGCCCGGCGAGCCCGTAGGCCTTGGAGAAGGTGCGCAGCGCGAGCACGTTGTCGTAGCGGGCGGTGAGTTCGACGCCGTCCGGCACGTCGGGGTCGGTGACGAACTCGCGGTACGCCTCGTCGAAGACGACGAGCACGTCGGAGGGCACCGAGTCGAGGAACCGCTCCAGTTCGGCGCGGCGCAGCGCCGGTCCGGTCGGGTTGTTCGGGGAGCAGACGAACACCAGCCGGGTCCGCGGGGTGATCGCGGCGGCCATCGCGTCGAGGTCGACGGCGTGCTCGGCGGTCAGCGGCACCTGCACCTCGGTGGCGCCGACGATGCGGCTGAGGATCGGGTAGGCCTCGAAGGACCGCCAGGGGTAGACGACGGTGTCCTCGGCGGTGCAGGTGATCTGGATGAGCTGCTCGCACAGGGCGACGGAGCCGCAGCCGACGGCGATGCGGCCCGGATCGACGTCGAGGTGGGCGGCGAGCGCTTCGGTGAGGCGGGCGGCGCCGATGTCGGGGTAGCGGTGCGCGTCCGCGGCGGCGCGGGCGATGGCCTCGGCGACGCCGGGCAGCGGACCCGCGGAGACCTCGTTGCTGGCGAGCTTGAGCGATCCGGCGACGGTGCGGCCCGCGACGTAGGCGGGCAGCTGGTCGAGGTCGGGGCGGATGCGGACGGTCATGCGGGGCTCCCTCTGCTCGGGCGGCGTCCCCCGCTTCGCCGCCGGGAGCACCGCCCGACCACTGTAGAACCGGTGACGCGGCGCTGAGCTGGACGGGGAGGCCCAGAATCCGTGCGGCCGAGCGGGAGCTCCCGTTCGGCACCCCGGGAGGGTCGGGCGCCGCGGGGCTCCACCCCGCCCGGCGACCGGTTGGCGCCGATCGGGTGTAACACCGAACACACCCCCGGCGCGGGGGGGGGGGCGCCCGGGCCCGCGGCGGTGCCGTTCCGCGCGGCCCGCGGTGGATCTCTGCCGGCCCGTTGCCGCACGTGGCGGCGCACTCACCTGTCGCGGCCCGGGAGGGCGCGGAGATCAGCGGACGGCGCGGCGGCGGGAACGCGGCGACGGCGACGGTGTGTCAACCGGGCTCCGCCATCCGGATGATCACGTTGACTGCTGTTCACCCATCCCTGATTACCTGAACGGCATGACCGAAACCCGGACCGAGACGCTCGCGCTCACGGACGGCACCGAGCTCCGGATGACCGTCGCCGAGCCGGAGAACGTCGTGCGCGGCGGACTGGTGGTGCTGCACGAGGCGCGCGGCGTCACCGACCGGGTGCGTTCCCTGGTGGGCAGCCTCGCCGACGAAGGCTGGCTGACCGTGGCGCCGCACCTGTACCACCGCGAGGGCACCGATGAGTTCTCCGACGACCACGCCGAGGAGCACGTGCGGGACCACGTGCAGCGACTATCGGGCGAGTCGATCCTGGCGGATTCGGACGCGGCGTTCGTGTGGCTGACCGACCAGGGCGTGCCGGGCGACCGGCAGGGCGTCATCGGGTTCGACATCGGCGGTTCGGCCGCGCTGGTGGTGGCGGCGAGCCGCAGCCTGGGCGCGGCGGTGACGGTCGGCGGGGGCGGCATCCTGAGCCCGCTGTCGGACGGGTTGCCCGCGCTGGTGGAGATCGCCGGGGAGCTGGCGGGCCCGTGGCTGGGCATCTACAGCGAGCTGGACGAGCGCATCCCGGCGGACGAGGTGGACAAGCTCCGCGAGGCCGCGGCGACCGCCCCGGTGGCGACGGACCTGGTGCACTTCGCCCGCAGCGAGCACCGCTTCGACACGGACCTGGACGCGGCCGCGGAGGCGTGGCAGCGCGCGCGGAACTGGCTGGACACCCACCTGCGCTGAGTTGCACACAGCCTGTGGACAACTCATCCACAGGCATGTGCACAACCTGTTCGCGGTGCGCACCGAGCAGTTCGGCTATGGCGTCGACGCCCGGTCGTGGGTTAGGAAGCACTCATGACATCGAGCACCGGCGCCGATCGAAACCCCGAGGTCCTGTGGCGGCCCACCGCGGAACAGGTGGCGGGCACCCGCCTCGCCGAGTTCCGCGAGTGGCTGCGCACCGAGCGCGGCCTCGACCTGCCGGACTACCCGGCGCTGTGGGACTGGTCGGTGTCGGACCTCGAAGGTTTCTGGGGCGCGATCGCGGACTTCTTCGACGTGGCCTTCCACGAGCGCGCCGAGCGGGTGCTCGACGCCGAGGTGATGCCGGGCGCGAAGTGGTTCCCCGGCGCGACCTTGAACTACGCCGAGCACGCGCTGCGCGGCGGCCCCGGCAAGTCCGACGAGGACGTGGCGGTCGTGTTCGCCCGGGAGGACGGGGCCGGATCGCAGCTCACGTTCGGCGAGCTGCGCGCGCGGGTCGCGGCGATGCGCGCCGCGTTCGTCGAGCTGGGCGTGCGCCGCGGTGACCGGGTGGCGGCGTTGGCGCCGAACTGCCCGGAGACGCTGATCGCGTTCCTGGCGGCGGCGAGCCTCGGCGCGACCTGGTCGTCGTGCTCGCCGGACTTCGGGGTGCGGGCGGTCGCGGACCGGTTCGTGCAGATCGAGCCGACCGTGCTGGTCGCCGTGGACGGCTACGCGTACGGCGGCCGCACCTACGACATCCGCGCCACCGTGGACGAGCTGCGCGGGCTGCTGCCCGGCGCGTCGGTGGTGCTGGTCGACTACGTCGGAGCCGGCGGGCTCGACGGCACCGAGGACTTCGCCGCCCTGCTGGACCGGCACCGCGGCGCCGAGCTCGCCTTCGACCCGGTGCCGTTCGACCACCCCCTGTGGGTGCTGTACTCCTCCGGCACCACCGGGCTGCCGAAGGGCATCGTGCACGGGCACGGCGGCATGGTGCTGGAGCAGCTCAAGGCGATCGGGCTGCACGCCGACCTCGGCCCCGGCGACACGTTCCTGTGGTTCACCACCACCGGCTGGATGATGTGGAACTTCCTCGTCGGCGGCCTGCTCACCGGCACCCGGCTGCTGCTGTTCGACGGCAGCCCCGGGCACCCGTCGCTGGACGTGCTGTGGGACCTGGCGGAACGGCACCGCGTCACCTACTTCGGCACCTCGGCGCCGTTCGTGCAGAGCTGCCTGAAGAAGGAGCTGCGGCCCGCCGAGCACCACGACCTGGGCGCGCTGCGCACCGTCGGCTCCACCGGTTCCCCGCTGAGCGTCGACGGGTTCCGCTGGATCGCCGAGCACGTGGGCGCGGACGTGCAGATCGCCAGCGTCTCCGGCGGGACGGACCTGTGCACCGCGATCGTGGGTGCGGCGCCGGACGTGCCGGTGTGGCTCGGCGAGATCTCCTGCGCGCTGCTCGGGGCCGCGGTGCGGTCGTACTCGGAGGACGGTGCGGAGCTGCGCGGCGAGGTCGGCGAACTGGTGCTCACCAAGCCGATGCCGACGATGCCGGTGTTCTTCTGGAACGACCCCGACGGGTCGCGGCTGCGCGAGGCCTACTTCGACACCTACCCCGGCGTGTGGCGCCACGGCGACTGGATCGAGGTCACCGACCGCGGCAGCCTGGTCATCCACGGCCGCAGCGACTCCACGCTCAACCGCGGCGGCATCCGGATGGGCACCGCCGAGTTCTACCGCGTCGTGGAAGCCTTCGAGGAGGTCGCCGACTCGCTCGTCATCGACACCTCCGGCGCCGGCGGCGAAGGGGAGTTGCTCTGCTTCCTGGTGCTCGCCGAGGGTGCCCGGCTGGCGGACGTCGAAGGCGAGCTGAAGCGGCGGCTGCGCGACGAGCTGTCCCCGCGGCACGTGCCGAACCGGTTCCTGCTCGTGGACGAGGTCCCGCAGACGCTCAACGGCAAGAAGCTGGAGGTTCCGGTGAAGAAGATCCTCGCCGGCGGCGACCCGGAACGCGCAGTCAGCCGCGACGCCCTGCGCAATCCGGCGGCCCTCGACCCGTTCGTGCAGCTCGCAGCGGGTGCGAACGGCTGAGCGATCGCGGACCGACCCCCCTGCGCGAAGGCGTGAACGGGCCGTGTACTCTTTTCCCCAGTGGCCGAGAGGGACTGCCGGGAGGCTTCGCCTAGTCTGGTCTATGGCGCCGCACTGCTAATGCGGTTGGGGGTCACGCCCCCTCCCGGGTTCAAATCCCGGAGCCTCCGCAGGGGTTCCCGCCCAGGCGGGGATCCACAACTGAACAAGCGCCCGTAGCTCAACGGATAGAGCATCTGACTACGGATCAGAAGGTTAGGGGTTCGAATCCCTTCGGGCGCACGTCTGGTCGAGACAGCTGGAAACCCCCTACTTAGTCGCAGGGGGTTTCTTGCTGTCCGGGGTCGGGTGACGGCGATCGGGCCTCCCCGCCGACCTGATCGCGCTGCCACCGACCGCACCGTCGAGCACGTCGGCACCGACTCCCGTCCCGGCTACGGCCGCGGGAGCAGCACCGCCACCTCGGCCATCCCGTCCAGGAGCGCCGGCGGGAGGTTCCCGCTCATCGGTGCCGCCTCCGCTCGCACGAACAGCGTGCCCTTCGCGGTGGACTCGTAGTGCTCGCCGGTGAAGGACACGCCCCGCGCGGCGAGGACGCTGCTGCCCAGCGCCCTGATGTCCCCGGTCCCGTCCCGGCGGTCCAGCCGGTTCAGCGCGCGCGCATCCCGTGTGCTGCCGGTCCGCACCCAGGCGATCGACACGACCGCGGTGTTGCCCTGTTCGTCGGCGAGCGGGATCACGGTCCTCGTCAGGGAGCGGCACGGGTGCCCGACGAAGAACTCCTGCACCTGTCCGAAGGAATGGACGATGCAGTCCAGCTGATGATCCGGGGGTCGTTGCTCGCGGACCCGCAGCCGCATCCGTTGCCAGGCCTTGTCGGACTGCCCGTTGCGCGCCGCCTGCTTCGCGTTGCTGACGCGGACCGCGACCTGCTCACCCGCCACGGAGCTCACCCCGCCGGTAGCCCCACCGCCACCGGCGACGGCGGTGACCGCGAGTGCGGTCGCACCGGCGGCGGCGACGAATCCGCCGCGGCCCTTCTTGCCGTTGATCGGCCGAACCCGGCCTTGTCGATCCGTGTAGAAGCCGTCCGGCAACGCCCGCCCCTTGTCCCTCGATGCACGAAGAGTCCGATCTTCGTCAACCGGAGCCCCCACTACTCCGTTTACCGCTGGGATCACCTGAAAGGACCATCGGCACGCTGCGGGAAGCGGACCGGTACCGCAGGTATTTCGTCGGCCGAATCCGACGATCGACGGACAGGAACTTTTCGGATGCGCTTCCGGGCGAGCGGGAAACCGCCGTTCGCAACGGTTTCCCTGCTTTTCGGAAAGGCTCCGAAGAGGCCGTCCCGGCCGATCGGCTGGTTTTCCGCGTTTCGAACCGGCCTCTCGGCCGAGGTGGCCGATCGCGCGCCGCGCCAGGCTTGGTGATCGGAATTCCGACACCGCCGCGACGGTGCTCGGGCCGGATGAAATGCGAGGAGCCGTAATGCGGATCAATGCCAAGAACGTCGTGGTCTCCGGCCTCGTGGCCGGTGCGGTGCTGGTAATCGGCGGGGGTATCGCCGCGGCCGTGAACCTGGAACAGGTCCCCTCCCAGGTCCAGAACTCGCACCACGCCGAACCGGGACACGAGGGCGAGGGCAAGTACACCGCCGGGGACTACCGGCTGCACGTCCGCGAGCTCACCGACGACGGTGAAGGCTTCGGCACCACCGTCGAGCCCGGCACCACGTACTACTCGAAGACCCTGCACGGCAGCGAATCGTGGCAGCCGACCGTCCTGAAGTTCTCCGTCGGTGACGAGGCGGACGGGCCGATCGTGTTCAGCTACCCGATCCCCGAGGACGGCGAGGGCGTCGACTGCGTCGCCTCCGGCACCGAGGCCGAGCCGACGGTGGAGTGCACGACCACGCCCGCCGGCTGATCGGCCGCCCCGCGCGCAGGCCGGGCCGGTGCCGTGGTCCGCGCCGATCCACGGCTTCGGCACCAGTGCGCCGACGGTCCGGCCGAGCCGAAGGAAACCCCCTCCCCACAGGGGGTTTCCTGCTGTCCGGGGCCGTTGCGGAAGGGTCCTGCCGTGCGCGAAGCTGGTCGGCGATCCGCTCAGGAGGACGCCGTGCACCTGGACCTCGTGACGATCGTCGTCGACGACTACGACCCGGCGATCGAGTTCTTCACCGGCACCTTGGGATTCGGGCTCGTCGAGGACTCGCCCGCGACCACCGGCGACGGCCGGGCGAAGCGGTGGGTCGTCGTGCGGCCGCCCGGTGCCGCGACCGGAATCCTGCTGGCCCGTGCGGACGGCGAACGGCAGTCCGCCGCGGTCGGCGAGCAGACCGCAGGGCGGGTCGGGTTCTTCCTGCGCGTGGACGACTTCGACGCCGCCCTCGCGCGGCTGCGGGCGGCAGGGGTCGAATTCGTGCGGCCCCCGCGCAGCGAACCCTACGGCCGCGTGGCGGTCTTCCTGGACATCGCGGGAAACTGCTGGGGCCGGTCGCGGTCGACTGATCAGCTGCGGAGTCGATCTCGCCCGGCCGAGTCCGCCGAGGATCGGGCGCACGGCTGGCAAGGTGGGCCGCTCGCCGGGCCGCCCGGCGGGGAAGGGGCGAACGATGGCTGAGAGCTTCGGGCAGGCGCTGCGGCGCCTCCGCCGCGCCGCGGGGCTGACGCAGAGCGCGCTCGCGCGCCACGTGCACGTGGACCAGGGCAACATCTCCCGGTACGAGCACGACCGGCAGCGGCCCGATGTCCGCGCCGTCGCCGCGCTCGACGAAGCGGTCGGTGCCGCCGGAGCGCTGCGCAGGCTCGCCACCGGTGGCGCCGACGACGTGCTCGACGACGCGGGCCGGACTCGGATCGAGCGGGTGCTGGACCGGCCGCACACCCTCGACGGCGGCACCGTCACCGCCCTCGCCGGAGTGCTCGCCGCGCAGCGCAGGCTCGACGACGTGCTCGGGCCGGTACCGCTCATCGCGCCCACCCTCGCGCACGCGCGGCTGGTCACCGGACTGGTGCGGCAGGCTGCCGGACCGCACCGGCCCGCGCTGGCCGCGGTCGCCGCCGAGTGGGTGCAGTTCGCCGGGTGGTTGTACGCCGAGGATCGACAGGACCGGGAAGCGCTGCGGTGGCTGTCCGAAGCCGAGCAGGCCGCCGACGAGATCGGGGACGGCGTGCTCGCCGCGCAGGCGGCGAACTTCCGCGGCTACATCGCCCGCCAGCAGCAGAACTGGCGCGGAGTGGCGCGGTGGTTCCTCACCGAGCACCACACCCCCGGTGCGAGCGTCCACCAGCGCATCGGGGCCGCCGCTCAAGCCGCGCACGGGGCGAGCCGCCTCGGTGATCGGGACGGTGCACGACGGCTCCTGGACACCGCCGCCGAGCTGCTGGAGGAATCCGGGCAGCGGCCGGCTCCCGGCACCGCCTACTGGCTGACACCGACCTTCCACCGGCTCAACCTCGGCATGGCGACCCTGGACATGGGCCTGCACGACGTCGCCGCCGACCACCTGGGCAGCGGACTCGACGGCTTGCCGGAGGACCAGCGGCACGCGGCGTGGACCGGCGAATACCGCAGCGCGCACGCCCGGGCACTCGCCCGCTGACCGGATCCCATGCGGTCCCATGCGCATGGGGCGCATAACCGTCAACCTGCGGCGATCGGGCGCCGACGGTCGGGGTATGTCGCGAATGCCGCCGCACCTCGTCCGCCGGTTCCGCTCCGCGCTCGGAACCCGGGTGCTCGGTGCGCGCCGCGACCACCCCACCCGAGGACGACCGCGGATCCCCGGCCGCGGCCCGGGTGGGGTTCCGGCGGGACCGGTGCCCTCCCCGACCAGCACCGGTCCCGCCACCGACCTCACCGGAACGGCGTTCCGATGAGGCCGCTGCGGCCCGCCGGGACCTGGACCGACGCGGACGGGCGGGTGCACGTCCGGGACGCGAGGGGCGGATCCGCGTTCTGCGGGGTCGGTGTGGACCGCACCACCGGCGGCCGGGCGCGCTCGGGGTGCGCGGACTGCGTCGCGGTGCTGATCGAGAGCTGGGGGCGCGACCACTCGTGCGGTCCGGACTGCCGGCCACCGCTGCCCCGGCGGGAACCGGGAGCGGCGTTGGACCGGCGCCTGGCCTGGAGCGGGCGGATCGAGGCGGATCGGGACCTGCCCTTGCTGGAGCGGGTGCGCGACCGGCTGCGGTCGCTCTGACGGGCCCGGGCCGGGCGCTCCGTCGACGCCGCGATCCGGTCGGACGTCGGTGGAGATCCGTTCTCGCAGCGGCACGAGTGGCTCGGGTCACGGGAAATCGGCTTGAGCATGCCGCGACGGCACGGGGTCGACTGTGGTCACGGCGGCCGACCGGGCCGTCGGAGAGGAGAGATCCGACATGGCCCTGCCCGACATCCTGCCGGTGGAAGCGTTCTTCGACTCGCCCGAGCGCGCCGGCGCCTCGATCTCCCCGGACGGCACGCGGATCGCCTACCTGGCGCCGTGGAAGAACCGGCTCAACGTGTGGGTGCGGGGGGTCGAGGACGACGCCGAGGCGCGGTGCGTCACCGCGGACGAGACGCGCAGCGTCACCGGCTACCACTGGACCGACGACCCGCGCTGGCTGCTGTACGTGCAGGACGCGGGCGGCAACGAGGACTGGCACCTGTTCCGCGTGGACCTGGACGACCCGGACGCGCCCGCGGTCGACCTCACTCCCTACCCGCCCGGGGTCCGGACCTCGATCGGGCAGCAGCGCCCGGACCGGCCCGGCAAGGTGCTGGTGCAGCTCAACGCCCGCGAGCTCGACCGGTTCGACCTGGTGGAGATCGACATCAGCACCGGCGAGTCGACCGTGCTCGCCGAGAACCCCGGCACCGTGCTGGATTGGCTGCCCGGTGCGGAGATCTACGCCCGCAGCATCACCGAGGACGGCGACCTGGAGCTGTCCCGCCACGACCCCGCGACCGGCGAGCTGACCCCGATCGCGACCTTCACCGGCGACGGCCATCCGCTGGGCATCAACCCGTTCGAGCTCGACGCGGACGGCACCGGGGTGTGGCTGGGCTCGTACCGCGACGGGGACCGCGCCCTGCTGGCCCGGTTCGACCTGACCACCGGCGAGGAGTCCGAAGTGGACTCGCACCCGGAGCTGGACCTCGACGGGGACCGGCGCATCGTCGCGCAGCAGTCCTCCCCGCTGATCCGGGACCGGGCGAGCGGGCGGCTGCTCGGGGTGCGCTACCTCGGCGAGCGGCAGGAGATCCGGGCGCTGGACGACGAGTTCGCCGAAGTGCTGGCGAAGCTGGCCGCGCTCTCCGACGGTGACCTGGCCGGGATCTCCCGGGACGACACCGGACGCCGCTGGGTGGTGTCGTTCACCCACGACCGCGACCCCGGCGCCACCTGGTTCTACGACCACGCCACCGGGGAATCCCGGCTGCTGTTCCGGTCGTACCCGCACCTCGACCCCGAATCGCTGGCGCCGATGACGCCGGTGACGATCCCCGCCCGCGACGGGCTCCCGCTGCCCTCGTACCTGACCTTGCCGGTCGGCGTGGAACCGCGCGGGCTGCCGCTGGTGCTGCTGGTGCACGGCGGGCCGTGGTACCGGGATTCGTGGGGCTACTCGCCCGAGGTGCAGCTGCTGGCGAACCGCGGGTACGCGGTGCTGCAGGTGAACTTCCGCGGCTCCACCGGGTACGGCAAGCGGCACCTGGAATCCGCCATCGGCGAGCTCGCCGGGGCCATGCACGACGACCTCATCGACGCCGCCGACTGGGCCGTCGAGCAGGGCTACGCCGACCCCGAGCGCCTCGCGATCTCCGGCGGCTCCTACGGCGGGTACGCGGCGCTGGTCGGCGTCACCTTCACGCCCGACAAGTTCGCCGCCGCCGTCGACTACGTGGGCATCTCCGACCTGGTCAACTTCACCCGCACGCTGCCGCCGTTCGCCCGCCGCGGGCTGATCGGCAACTGGTACCGGTACGCGGGCGACCCGGACGTGCCCGAGCAGCGCGCCGACATGCTCGCCCGCTCCCCCATCACCCGCGTCGACCGGATCCGCACGCCGCTGCTGGTCGCCCAGGGCGCCAACGACGCGCGGGTGGTGCAGGCCGAATCGGACAACATCGTCGCCGCGCTGCGGGCACGCGGTGTCGACGTCGAGTACCTCGTCAAGGAGGACGAGGGCCACGGGTTCCTCAACCCGGAGAACCAGATCGAGCTGCACCGGGCCATCGAGCGGTTCTTCGCCGCGCACCTCGGCGGCCGCAGCGGAGCGGCCTGATCACAGCGAGCGCCGCACGTGCTCGCGGAAGGCGTGCGTCCCCGGGTGCGTCGGCGCCCGGGGACGGACCAGGTGCCGTTGCGTCCCGCTCGCCCGGGATCGAGCGGACGAACGGGGCATTCCTCCCACCCGCCTCCGGACGACGTTCGGGCGGGCCCGAGGTTGCTCCGGCATGAGCAGTGTCATCCCGGAGCATCCTCGGCGCGCCCGGCACGTCTTCAGGAGCAGAAGAACCACTGAGGAGGAAACACCATGTTCGCGAACATCCGCCGCATCGCCGCTGCCGCCGCCGTCACCGGGGCGGTCGCCGGGATCTCCGTCCTCTCCGCCGGGGCCGCGACCGCCAACCCGAGCGACACCGCCTGCACCGCCGCCGACGTCAACGTCACGGTCGTCAAGGAGCAGGGCGGCGCCGCCGGCCACGAGGCGTTCCGCATCGACTACGCGGCCACGAACCCGGACGTCAACTGCAAGCTGCAGGGCGGCCCGCGCGGCCTGGTCTTCAACGAGAACGGCGCGCCGATCCCGGGCGTCGACGTCGTCCCCGAGAACAGCGCCGCCGAGCCGGTCAACCTGACCGCGACCTCGCCCGCGCACTCCTACCTGATCCAGGCCGCCGACGCCGCGCCGCACGCCGCGGTGCCCACCGGCGTCGAGTTCTCGCTGCCCTCGGTCCTCGAGAACGACCGGGTCGCCACCGACTGGCCCGGTGGCGAGCAGCTCAAGGGCGTGCTGCAGGCGACCCCGGTCGCGCAGGGCTGACCCTCCCGACATGGGGCCGGAACCCCCCCCCCGGGGGGGGGGGGGGGGGGGGGGGGGGGGCCCCGGGGGGGGGGCCCGGGGGGGGCGGGGGGCGGGGCGGGGCGGGGGCCGCCGCGCCCCGCTGGCGGGCCCCGCCCCCCCGCCCCGCCCCCCCCCCCCCCCCCCCTCCCCCCCCCCCCCCCCCCCCGGGGGGCGCCCCCCCCCCGCGTCTCGGGGTCCGCCGCGGGGGGCAAGCCGGGCGGAGCAGGGCGCGCGGCCGGACGGGGGCACCGGCGCTGCGGCGAACACGGAACGTTGCCGGCGAAAATTGCTGACCCTGTGCGTCCGGAACCCGATCCGATCCGCCCCCGATCCCCCGCGAGCTGTGCCTGCACCCCTGCCGTCGATCACTCCGAGTGGTACCGGTTCGGTCGCGCGCCGAGCCGGAAAAGTCCGAAACCGGTTGCGATAGGAAACTCGGACTCGAATCGGTAACAGAGTGCAACTCCACCGCCCCTTCCGGCGATCACAAGGTGACGACTCGAAAGGGGCAAGGAGTGACCGTCACCGAACTCGCCGGAGCCGCCGTCAGCGCGGCGGCTCTGTGCGTCCTGACCGTGCTGCCCGGTGCCGCCCACGCGGAAGCGCAGCCGATCAGCGGGCTCCTCGGCGGCCCGAGCACCACGCAGACCAGCGCCGAGCACACCATCGAACTCCCGCTGCTCGGCGACCCGACCGAACGGACCGGCCCGCCGCCCACCGGCGCCGCGCCCAGCACCAGCGGTGCCCCCGCCACCGCGCCCGTCCACGACGAACCCACCCGCCCCGGTGACGGCGAGATCGGAGCGCGCTACTCGGCGCTGCCCCGCGCGGTGAAGGACGCCATCGGCAACCCGCTCGGCGACGAGGAGGTCGAGCACGACTCGCTGCGCTGGCGCGAGTACGAGCACGCCCGCTTCTACTGGACGCCCGACACCGGCGTGCACATCGTCTTCGGCGGCATCCTCGACCGGTTCGTCGCGCTCGGCGCGCACGACGTCGTCGGCGTGCCCACCACCGACGAGCTCACCGACGACGCGGGCGCCCGCTACACCGAGTTCGTCAGCCTCGACGGCAAGGAGACCGCCTCGGCGATCTACTTCACCAGCGCCACCGGCGCGCACCTGCTGCGCGCCCCGATCCTGGAGAAGTGGACCGAGAACGGCGGCGGTGCCGCGCTCGGCCACCCCACCACCGACACCACCACGACCCCCGACGAGCTCGGCGCCTACAACCACTTCTCCCGCCCCGGCGGCGCCTCCATCTACCTGACCCGGGACAACGAGGCGCACGTGGTGCTCGGCGCGATCCGGGACAAGTGGGCCGAATCCGGCTGGGAGGCAGGGCCGCTCGGCTACCCGACCACCGACGAGATCACCGCCGCCGACGGGCGCGGCAAGTACGCCCGGTTCGACGGTGACGGCGAGTTCGCCGCGGGCATCGCGTGGAGCCCGCAGACCGGGGCGCACTCGGTGCGCGGCGCCATCATCGACAAGTACCTCCAGTTCAGCGGCCCCAACGGGCTGCTCGGCTACCCCACCACCGACGAGCTCACCGCCCCCGACGGGCGCGGCAAGTACGCGCACTTCACCGGCGGCGACACCGGTGCCGCCTCCATCTACTGGTCGCCGCAGACCGGGGCCGTCGAGGTGTACGGCGGCATCCGCGCCCGCTGGTCCGCGCTCGGCTGGGAACGCTCCTACCTCGGCTACCCGGTGCGCGGCGAGCACGACGTGCCGTGGGGCCGCAGCACCGAGTTCGAGCTGGGGTACGTGGATTGGCACCGGGACGGCGGACGGGTGGTCGACTTCCCGAAGCGCTGACGGGCGAGCCCGGATCCCGGCTGGTACAACGGGAAACGGGCCACGAACTGAGGTGCGCCTGACGGAGTGGGGTCCGTCAGGCGC